>CAYRAU010000013.1:6957-12110 GCA_964422525.1 Candidatus Woesearchaeota archaeon | reverse complement strand
AAAGTTAAGTAAATATTAATAAGTGTTTTTACCATTTTAAAGATATGAAATTTGCTCATTTAGCAGACTGCCATGTAGGTGGCTGGAAAGAGGATGCGTTAAAGGAGTTAAGCATAAAATCTTTTGAGCAAGCCATTGACAAATGCATTGATGAGAATGTTGCTTTTGTTATAATTGCCGGAGATTTGTTTAACACAGCGCTTCCAAATATTGACATAATAAAAAGAGTTGCATCTTCCCTTAGCAAGCTGAAAGAAAATGACATAGATGTTTATGCAATTCCCGGAAGCCATGATTTTAGCCCAAGCGGGAAAAGTGTCTTGGATGTGCTTGAGAATTCAGGATTGCTTCATAATGTTGCAAAGTTTGACGGCAATAAGCTTAAATTTGTTTTAGACAAGACAAATGTTAAGATAGCCGGGTTATATGGGAAAAGATCTGGTTTGGACAAGAATGAATATGAAACATTGGACAAATCTAATTTGGAGAAGGAATCAGGATTCAAAATATTTCTTTTTCATGCTTTGCTTAATGAATTTAAGCCAAAGTCATTTGAGCACATAGAAGGCCATAGCGTTGAGCATCTTCCAAAGAATTTTCATTATTATGCCGGAGGCCATCCGCATTTTGTCGGCTATGCAATTAAAAATGGCAGATTAATCAGCTATCCTGGTCCGTTATTTCCAAACAGCTTTTCTGAATTGGAGGAATTAAAGCACGGAGGATTTTACATTGTCAATGACAGCCTGAAAATAGAAAGAATTCCTGTAAAGATTAATGATGTTATAAGCTTTGAATTTGATGCGAATGGCAAAACGCCTTTGCAAGTGGAGGATGAAATAATAGGCACGATTAAAGATTATAATAATAAAATTATAACCATAAGAGTTGCAGGCACTCTAAGGGACGGCAAGCCAACTGATATTGACTTTAAGAAGATATTTTCTAAGTTTAGCGATGCTTATGCAATAATCAAGAATACTTATAAACTGTCAACCAAGGAGTTTGAAGATTTGCAGATTAAACCCGGAAGTATTGATGATATCGAGTCTTCTTTAATTGATGAAAACATTACAGAATCATTTAATCATGAGCTTGTGGTAAGTTTGGTAAGAGAGCTTAGCAAAGAAAGGTTTGAAGGTGAAACTGTCAAGGATTTTGAAGAAAGAGTATTCAAAGATGCTGTTAAAGTATTAAAAATTGAGAATCTGTGGAAATGATAATTAAGAAGATAAAACTAAACAATATAAGGAGCTACTTGGATAAAGAGATTATTTTTTCTGAGGGAAGAACTCTTTTGAGCGGAGATATAGGCTCTGGGAAAAGCACAATATTGCTGGCGTTGGACTTTGCCTTGTTTGGTCTGCAAAAAGGGAATCTTTCTGGAAACAGCTTATTAAGAAATGGGAAAAAAGAGGGTTATGTAGAGATGCATTTTGATATAGAAAACAAGAGCTACGCTTTAAGAAGAACATTAAAAAGAGGCACAGCTGTCTCGCAGGAATCAGGCTATATAATTGAAGACGATGTGAAAAAGGATTTAAGCCCTATTGAGATAAAACAGGCAGTTTTAGACATATTAAATTATCCAAGAGATCTTCTTACTAAAACAAAATCTCTGATTTACAGGTACACTGTTTACACGCCTCAGGAAGAGATGAAATACATTCTTGCAGAAGATAAGGATTTGAGGCTTGATATCTTAAGGAAATTATTCGGAATTGACAAATACAAAAAAGTCAAGGATAATGTTAAAATATTTAATTCCAGATTAAGGGAAAAGGTCAGAGAGTATTCTGGATATATAATTGATATTGATGAAAAGCTTAAACATAAAGATGAATTGGAAAAAAGCACAATAACTCTTAACACGAGCCTCATTAGTTTAAATCAAGGGCTTTCATTGATAAATAATGATATAGAAGACAAGAACAAAGAAATTAAACTGTTAGAAAATCAAAATAAGGAACTGGCTAATTTAAAGAAAGAGTTTGAAATAATACATCTTAATATTGACCATAAAATTTCTTTGAGAAATGAAAATAAATCCAGGATAGAATACTTGGATGATTATGTAAAAACATTGAAGAAAGAGCTTAAAGATGTAGAAGAAGTAAGCAAGGAAGAATTGCAGTCCAAGGAAAACGAGATAAAATTCATGGAAAGCACTATTAATAGCATAAGGTACAATGTTAATGAAACTGAAATAAAAATAAAAAATTCAAAATTAATCAAGGCTAATATAATTAAGCTTGATATATGCCCGGTATGCAAGCAGAATGTTTCCAAGGACCATATAAACCATATGAATGAAAATGAGGATTCTGCAATAAAAGAAAATGAAGAATTAATCAACCTTCATAGGGAGAACCTGAAAGAGGCTGAAAACAAGCTGAATAACCTCAAGAAAGAAAATGAAGAACTGAAAACAAGCAGGCATGAGTTTGAGTTAAACAAGATGAAGATAAAAAACCTTGAAGAAAAAGAAAAAGAGCTTGCAAGGCTTAATGAAGCCAATGAAAAATTAAAAGAGGAAGTGGGAATTATAAATGCGAAGAAGTCAGCAGTTTCCGAATCCATCAAGACTTTTAAGGATATAGAAGACAAATACAATAAAGAAAGAGAGATATTGAACAGCCTGTTGGCAAAGCAGAGAGTCATTGAAATTAATATAGCTTCAAGCAGAAGAGAGATTGACGACAAGGAAAAGGAGCTTCTTAATCTTATGAAGGAGATTGAAAGGAAGAATATTGCCAGAGAGAATCTAGACAAGCTGAATAAACTAAAATTTTGGCTTGAAAACGAGTTTGTTTTGTTGATTGATGCTATTGAAAAAAATGTGATGCTCAGAATTTATAATGACTTTAATTCCTTGTTCCAAAAATGGTCTGACATGCTGATTGACAATGAAAACATGAGAATAAGGCTAAGCGAGGAATTTTCCCCAATAATTGAGCAGAACGGCTATGACATTGAGTATGAATTTTTATCCGGCGGAGAGAAGACTGCCATGGCCTTGGCTTATAGACTGGCTTTAAACCAGATAATAAACAACCTGATTTCCGACATAAAGACAAAAGACTTGCTGATATTGGATGAGCCTACAGACGGCTTCAGTGATGAGCAGTTAGATAAAGTAAGGCTGGTTCTTGATGAGTTAAAGATAAGGCAGATTATTCTTGTCAGCCACGAAGTTAAGATAGAGAACTTTGTTGATAGGATTATAAGGCTTGAAAAAAAGAATCATGTAACTGAAATTATATAGTCCTTAAAATTTCTTTTATAGGAGTCCTATTTTTTAATGCTTTTACTTTTACCTGATTGCTTAAATATTCCTTGTTTATCTCTTTTAGCTTATTGTCAATCTTGTCAAACAGCTTTTTGCAGCTTCTATGGGCAATAATTGCAGCCAATAATGCATCTTTTTGGTGCTTGTCCTTTAGCTTAAGCTCTTTATTCCTTAAGTATTTTTTAATGAGCTTTGATTTTTCCAATCTGCTCAAATTTTTTCTTGGTATTGTCAGCTTGGCTCCGAAGCTTGAAGCTATTTTTTCAACGTATTTCGGAGCGGGCCTTACATCGCTTCCAATGATTAATGGCTTTCCAAAGCTTGAAGCCAATTCAATTGAATCCTTGAATGTTGTGTTTTTCAATGATTTGACAGATAAAATATTGCCTTTTAGATCTAGAACAGCATAGCCCTTGGTTGTTCCAGGGTCTAAGCCTAAAATTGTGAAATTATCAGGATTCTTTTTAACCACCCATATAATGGCATGTTTGTAAAATATTTAAGCCTTTCTTGATAACGAAATTTATATAAAGGATGCAATTATTTAAACTAAAAAGAGGTGCATGTTGGTAAGTACTTTACCCTATTTGACAGACATATCACTATTGGCATTAATATTGCTTGCAGGAGTTTTAGTTTCTGTATTTTCATTAAGGTTTAAACTGCCGGATATATTGTTATTAATTATTCTTGGCATATTTTTCTCTAATTTCTTTAGTTTTCCGCTTAGTTTTCTAGCAAGCTTGAGCATATTCGCTTTGGTCATGATAATTTTTGATAGCACCAGCAGGTTTAAACTTGAGGAAGTAAACAAGCTGTTTCCTTATTCAATAAAGCTAGTGGCATTATTTTTTATATTCAACCTGATATTTCTAACATTTTTCACTCATTTTCTGTTTAGCTGGGAATTTACAATTCAAGCATTTTTGATAAGCGCTTTGTTTGCAGCCTTAATGTCTGGAACAGACTCAAGCTCTGTTTTGTCCCTCTTATCTGTAAAAAAACACAGAACCAATGAAATATTGGAATTTGAATCAATAATTAATACGCCTATTACCTTGCTAGTGCCTTTAATCATAATAGATTTTTATCAGGGCGTGCTTGAAACAAATATTGTGCTTCAGACATTTGCTCAAAATATTATGACTGGAATAGGAACAGGTTTGGTTCTCGGACTAATAGTGTTTAGGCTAATGAAAAAGAACTACATATGGAATCTGTCTTCATTGGTGCTGATTGCCGTTGCTTTAATTGCGTATTCCCTAGCAGAGTTTATCGGTGGCTCTGGAGTCCTTGCTGTAACTACTTTGGGCATGGTTTTTGCAGTAAGCGTCATAAGAGAAAAAGTGGAATTAGAGAAATTCTCCGGCATATTTACTAATTTTTTAAGAATTATTGCTTTTATTCTTGTTGGTTTGATAATCAAGGAGCCTTTGGCCAAAGCAGGATTTGATGCCTTGTTTATAATAAAATCAATTCTTTTGTTTATAGTTTACATAATGATCAGATACCTAGCAGTAAGAATTGCATCTTACCATTTGAACTTGTCATCAAAAGAAAAGTGGTATATGGCGTTGAATGTAAGCAAGGGAATGTCAGTTGCTATAATAATCTTCATTCTAAGCAAGATTGAAATTCCAGGCCTGGTCACTGTTTTAACTTTAAGCTTCTTGTTTATGATTTACAGCATTGTTGTGGCGTCAATTACGACAAGGTTTGCAGGCCATTTCCTCGGAAAAAATGTGGAACTAAAACAATTAAAGCATCCTAAAGTGGAAACGCCAATGCCAAAAAGAAAACTTAAGAAAAAAACTTAGTATGTCTAAATATATAACTAAAGGTCGGTTATTATAATTATGAATAT
>CAYRAU010000013.1:0-6857 GCA_964422525.1 Candidatus Woesearchaeota archaeon | reverse complement strand
AAGAAAAGTATATAAAGATAATTACCGTAATATAAATTATGAAATTTGAATATGACAAGGATGCGGATGCAGCATATATTTATCTAGAACATCCATTAAAAGAAGGGCAAGTAAAAAACACAATTGACTTAAATAGCAATATCATTCTTGATTTTGATAATAAAGGAAAGCTTCTTGGCGTGGAAATACTTGATGCAAGCAAGGTCTTAAACAAAAAGGCGTTAGAACAAGCGCAAACTGCTTAATTTTCATATTCCATAATCCAGCTTTTTAATAATTTAGTTGTATTTTTTGACTTTACAACACCTGAAGAGGCTAAAATGCCCTTGGCGCCAAGCTCTTTTGCTTTTTTAACATCTTCCAGTGTTTTAATTCCAGCGCCCACTAAAACATGCCCTTTAATGCCTTTTACAGCATTTTTTATTAATGCAGGCTTGGCTTTGCTTACTGATTTCTTTCCGGCAACTAGCTCTGGAGGCTCTATTGCTATGTAACTTGGCTTTAGCCTGGAAATTTTCTTTCCTTCTTTAATATTTTTGGCAAATACAATTGTCTTTAGTCTTAGTTTCTTGCACATAGCTACGGATTTTTTAATATCTGCAAATTTTAGCATATGCTCAGAATGATTCAATAAAGTTCCAACAGCCCCTACGCTTTTAATTGATTTAGCTGAAATCTCTCCTGTATTTCTTCCAGGCTTTATTGGATCAATATGCTGGGCTAATATGGGGTTTTTAATCTTTTTAGCTATTAAATAAATATCTGTTGGCTGAACAGCAATCATAATATTTTTGCTTGCTTTCTCTATTTTCTTAGCCAGCTTTAAGTCTTCTTTTAATGTTTTGTAAGTCTTTAAATTAACTATAATCATGTTTTACAATCTTTGATTTTTTATATTTAATTGCCTGTTTCCAGGTTAATAGCTTGTTTTTGGCCCCTAGATATTTTATTACAGATTCAGCATTTAACAAACCTATGTCCATTGCCTCTTCTATGCTTTTTCCTTTTATTAAGGCTGAGGTTAATCCTGATGCAAATGCATCTCCTGCCCCTGTTTTTTCTTTAGCTTTGATGGCATGAGGTTTTATTTCATACATGGTTTTGCCATTATATAGCCTGATCTTGTTTACTCCGTCTGTAACGCAGACAATTCCGTTGTTGACATTTTGAACCTTTCTTATTGCTTTTACCACATCTTTTTCCTTTGTTAATGCTAGTATTTCTTCCTTATTTAGTATAAATATTTTAGAATATTTCAGTATTGGCTTTATATAATTTAATCCCTTGTCTGCCAAATATTGGCTTATATTATATGAAATGTTAATACTGTTTTTATCAGCGTATTTTGCAAGCTTTTTTTGCATCTTAAATGACTTTCCAAGCATGGAAGAAAAATAAAGCCATTTTGTTTTAGGCTTATTAACTTCATCATAGCTTAAATCATCGTTAATTCCCTTGTAAGCTAAAATTGTTCTGTCTTGTATCTTATGGCTGTCCAGAATTATTGAATGCCCAGTCATGCCTTTTCCTCTAGCTCCAATAAAATCAATTTTTTCCTTTTTTAATTCTTTTAATATATAATCTGAGCTTTCATCATTTCCTAGCTTTCCAAGATAAGCTGTTTTAAAGCCCATTCTTGAGAATGCCACTGCAGAATTAGTTCCTCCTCCGCCTGTCATGAATTTCAAGTCTTCAACAAGTATTTTTCCGCCAATTGGATAGCAAACCAAGGATTTTTTGCTTTTAGCTTCCGTTGTTAAGAAAATGTCTATAGTAGAACTTCCTACTGTAACAATATCATACATTTAAGCACCTCTCTTATGCATTAGAACTATTTTCTATATTTAAAAAATTAACCTTTTAATTACTAGCTGACTGAGAGACCTAGTAAGAATTAATTTCAATCCGATTTTGCCTTCTCGCTTATTCTAAGCATATCTATATTCGTGAATACCTTCACTTTATTCTGCTCCTTGAAATGGGGATCATGAGCCCAAATGCCTTCTGCCTTAGTTGCAAGACATGCTGCTAGGTGTGGTATGTCATCAGGATCGCTTATCTCATTTTTGCATTTATCAAGAAAGGTCTTAAACTCTGATTTTTTGATAATTGTTATTCTTCCAAAAAGTAGTGCAAGTAAGAGGTCAAATTCTTCGTTAGTTAACTTTATTTTCCTTTTAAGTTCATCTCTATGTTCTTTTAGCTCTTCAAGTGTGTAATCTGGTGTAACAAATTCAAAGAAGTCATCTAGCAAGATTCTTCTTGTGGTACCTTCCTTTATCAGTGCTGCAACAATTCTATTTGTGTCTATTAGAATTTTCATCTAATTAAGCCGTGTCTTTTTGCTATTCCATGCTTAATTTTATGCCCAATTCTTTCAGCATCTTCTTCGGTCAATTCACTTTTAGCAAGCAACTTATCCATAAGTTCTAATTTTCTTGCTTTCTCTAACATAGCTTTTCTTGCTACTTCGCTCCACTTAATGTCCTTGTATCTTTTCATTGTTTTATGTAATTCATCTGGTATGGCTAATGTCATATTTGTCATATTTATTCACCTTAATTATGTGTAATTACTTATTTATATAATTAGTGGTTTTTAATGCTTCTAATCCTGGAAGTTTTTTCCTAGCTAAGTAAGTTAATAATGCACCGCCTGATAAACTGATATACCCTATTTTATTCTTGTTTATTCTAAATTTATCCAAAGCCGCAACTGTATCTCCGCCTCCAATAACAGAAAATGCCTTGCTTGATGCTACAGCATTGAATATTAGCTTAGTTCCTAAAGCAAATCTTTTGTCTTCATACATTCCAAGAGGGCCTTTTACATATATTGATTTGGCTTTCTTGATTTCTTTAATATAGATCTTTATTGTTTCTTTTCCAATGTCATATATTTTATGCTTTGTTGGCAGACAATCAACACTTAGATTCACCCTTTTATTATTTTTTAATATTGCAACATCTATGGGAAGCATGATTTTATTCAGCTTTGATTTTACTGCCGGAATTAGCTTTGAATATTTTTTCACAATTGCATTATCTTTTCCCAATTCATATTTATTTGCTGCTAGCGATATATGCGCCAATAATCCGCCAACAAGAGTCTTTGCTTTTCCCACCAGTTTTATTGTATCCTCCGGCTTTGCTCCGCCTAAAATAAATACAGAATTTTTCAGCTTTATTTTGCTCAAAGATTTTAATTCGTATTTAAGATTGAATCCAATGTAGCTTGGCAGTAATCTTGGAAAGTCAACAACAGATGCGTGATTCCTGTGGCACACAGAAAATGCATCATTAACATAAATATCACAGTATTTGGCTAGTTTCTTAGTGTATTCAGCATTTGGTCTAAACTCTTCTTTTATCATTCTTACATTATCCAAAAGCAGTATCTCTCCAGGTTTTAATGATTGAATAGCTTCTAATGCTTTGTTCCCAAAAACATCATTGACAAATTTAACTTTAATTTTTTTATTCAAGTATTCAGCATGCTTTTTTAAAGATGTAAAGTCTTTCTTTCCAGGCCTGGACTGATGGGATAAAATAACAGTAATAGCATTTTTCTTCTTCAAATATTTTAATGTCTTTATTGAAGCATTCAGCCTTTCAAAATTCTTGATTCTGCCTTTTTCTATGGCTGAATTTAGGTCGAGTCTTAAAAGCACCCTTTTTCCTTTTAATTTTGCAGTTTTTATTGATTTCAAACTCATTTTACAAATTCAACGTTATCAATATCTGAGAATTCTTTATCGCCAGTTAGGAACTTAATATGCAGTCTCTTGGCTATAATGTAACCAATGCAATCGGCCATTGATAAATTTCTCTTTTTGTGCTCCAGTCTAAAATTTGCCGCTTCTTCTATTATCTGCCGGTCATAATCTACGACTGATAAATAGTATTTATCGATAACTTCTTTAGCTTTTTTATTGCCATAGTCTCTTGCTGCACTGTAAAATATCTCGAAAATATTCAGTTTTGTTAAAACCGCCACTTTATTTATATATTTGATATAATCTTTATTTTGATTTAAAATTTCAACAACCGCATATGTATCAAAGAAATATACTTCATCGTTCATGCAACTCTCTCCTTAGTTGATCCTTAACATTTTGGCCAGATTTCCAGCCTTTAAGCATTCCAAAGGATTCTTTGATTGCTTTATTCTTATTAATTACAATTACATGAAGTTCTTGTTCTTCTTTTATATTGCCCGCTTTAACCTGTTGTTTGGGTATCAGCAAGCCATAAGAATTTCCCCATTTCTTAACCTTTGTTTCAAATTCTAACATTTTTAATCACAATTATACTTATGTATAACTTATATAAAAAGGTTTTTATTATTTTAGAACTTCTTTATTCACCAGGTTTTTAGTTTTTCTTCCTTTTAATATATCTATGATGTTTTGAGCTGCCACTTCTGACATTTTTTCCCTTGCTTCCAGAGCAGCAGAGGCTATATGGGGCGTCATTACAATGTTATTTAAATTTTTTAAGCCTTTAGTTATATTTGGCTCATGCTCAAATACGTCTATTGCAGCCCCGGCAATTTTCTTATTTTTTAGAATATGAAATAAAGCTTTCTCGTCTAAAACAGGGCCTCTTGAGGTATTAATCAAGTAAGCTGTTTTCTTCATCATACTAAGCCTTTTGCTGTTGATTAAATGTTTTGTTTCTTTAGTTAAAGGAACATGCAAGGAAATAACATCTGACTTTTTCATTAGTTCATTTAGAGAAACAAATACTGATTTATGGTCCCTTTCCAAATCTTTCTTCCTGTTTCTTGAATAGTAGATAACATTCATTTTAAGACCTTTATGAGCTATTTCCGCTGTAATGCTTCCAATCCTTCCATAGCCTACTATTCCTAGTGTTTTGCCTTTTAAGCAATGGCCTAGAAACATCATTGGCTCCCAGCCTTTGTATTTTCCAGCTCTTGTAAACTTATCGCTTTCAACTATTCTTTTTGCAACAGCCAGCATTAATCCAATTGTGTGCTCTGCAACGGCATGGCTTAAGACACCTGCGGTATTTGCCACCGGGATTTTATATTTAGTTGCTGCTTCAATATCAATATTATCAAAGCCAACAGCGTAGTTAGAAATAGCCTTTAAATTTGGATTCGCTTTTATAACTTCCTTGTCTATTTTGTCTGTTAGCAAGCATAATAAAGCATCAGCATTCTTGACATTTTTAATCAAGTCTTTTTTTGGTATTGCTTTATTTTTACTCCATACTTTAACATTAAAATGCTTCTTTAATAGTTTTAGTCCATTCTCCGGGATTTTTTTTGTTACAAATACTTTTGGTATCATCGTCTTTTCATCTTTAAAACTTCTTTTACAGCTTTAATCAAATCATTTGACTTTAATCCGTATTTCTTCAATAGCTCTTCAGGCTCTCCAGACTCTCCAAATCGGTCTTTGACACCAACAATCTTAATTGGAACTGGATAATTTCCTGATAAGAACTCAGCTATGCAACTGCCAAGACCTCCATGAACTTGATGCTCTTCAGCTGTCACAATAGCATTGGTTTCTTTGGCGGCCTTTAAAATTGTTTTAGTATCTAAAGGCTTTATAGTGTGATTGTTAATGACTCTTACAGAAATTTCTTCTTTCTCTAATTTTTCAGCAGCAATCAAAGCTTCATAAACTAGCTGCCCGCAAGCTATTATTGCAACATCCTTGCCTTCTCTAAATACTTCAGCTCTTCCAACTTTAAATCCAGTTTTCTCAGTTGTTATAACAGACATTTTTGCCCTTCCAAATCTTAAGTAAACAGGACCTTTAATTTTAGCAGAGGCAATAGTTGCTTTCCTAGCTTCAACAGCATCTGTCGGAACAATTACAGTCATGTTTGGCAATACTCTTGTAATTGCAATATCTTCTAAAGCCTGGTGAGTTGCTCCATCTGGACCTACTGAAATTCCTGCATGAGCTCCAATTATTTTTACATTAGCCTGAGAATAAGCAACACTTACTCTTAGTTGGTCCCAATTTCTTCCAGGACTAAAAACAGCATAACTGGCAGCAAAAGGAATCTTGCCTGATAAAGCTAGTCCAGCTGCAATTCCCATCATGTTCTGCTCTGCTACCCCTACTTCAAAGAATCTTTCTGGATATTTTTCCTTAAACCATTGCATCCTTGTTGATTCTGTTAAATCACAGCAAAGAACAACAACATCCTTGTTTTTTCCAAGCTCTAATAATCCTTTTCCACAGCCATCTCTAGTTGCAGCTTGCTCTACTTTCTTCAAATCTTTAACCAAATTATTCATGCTCACTTTTAATCTTTCCCTGCAATGTTCTTAACTCATGCAATGCTTTCTTAGCTTCTTCAGGACTTGGGGGCTTTCCATGCCACTCATAATTGTATTCCATGAAGTCAACGCCTTTTCCAGGTATTGTATGAGCTATAATTACAGTAGGCTTTTCATAGATTGCCTTGGCTTGACTTACAGCATCTATAAACTCTTTAATATTATGGCCGTCTATTTCAATCACATGCCAGTTAAATGCTTCATACTTCTTTCTTAATGGCTCTAAAGGCATTATCTCTTCTGTATGGCCATCAATCTGAATATTATTCCTGTCTAGAATATTGATTAAATTGTTTAGTTTGTTTTTTCCTGCAAATAGTATAGCTTCCCATGTCTGCCCTTCATCATGCTCTCCATCGCTTGTAATGCAGTAAATCCAATGCTTTTGCTTGTTTAATTTAGCAGCTAAAGCCATTCCAATAGCCTGGCTTATTCCCTGCCCTAATGGTCCGCCTGTATTTTCTGTTCCTGGCAAGGATAAGTTATGCGGATGCCCTTGCAATCTTGTTCCTAATTTCCTTAAAGTAAAGATT
>CAYRAU010000012.1:0-13589 GCA_964422525.1 Candidatus Woesearchaeota archaeon | reverse complement strand
TTTTAATTTGATAAAATGCTTTTTCAGATCATATTTCTCAATGTCATCCATTGTTATTCCTATGTATTTAACGCTTGGAATTGTTAATCTTTCAGAAGCGTGAGCCAGGGCAATTGAGCCGTATTTTATTACAGAATATATGTAAGTTCCGTATATATCTCCATCGCATAAAACATAGATTGGCAGCTTATATTCTTCATAGAACCTCTGCAGGAGCCTTCTAATTCCTCTGGTAGTCTGACCCTGCGAAGCTAGTAATATGCAATTATGCTTCTTCCAGAATTTGTCTTCATTCAGCCTTTCCCATACAGCTGCTTTTTCCATGTATAATATATAATCTGCATTTACTTTTTTGAATTTAATTTCCTCAACATTAGAAGGTATAGACCATCCTCCAGAGCCAAGCTTGCTCCAGTCTATCTTATCGCCACTGTCTTCAATTATTACATTGCCAACAACACTGCCTTTTTTATCTGCATTGACGTGCATCTGCTCCCTTGATAATCCGGTAATTACTTCGAGATCTTCAATGGATTTGTCAGATTCTGGCTGCTCGTCAACAATGTTTATTTCTGTTCCTGGAACAGTCCTTTTCACCATGTAAAAAACATCTCTCAGGCTTGAATGCTTTCCAGACTCCAGCAATTCTTTTTTAATCTTGGCAGCTACTTCTATAGTCTGAAGGAATTTCTTGGCATGCGCTATATTAAAAAAATGACGGGAGGCAACTTTATTTCCCAGTTCCAATGTCTTGTTTTTTTGATTGAATATAACGTTGCTTAAAGCCCTTATAGGGACAATTAGATTTGGGTTTTTGTTTTTATCAATATCCTTGACTACCTTTTGCCCTAATTCCTTCAGTTTTTCTATTGATTTATTCTTCTTTGCCATTTTCCATCTCTAGGTTAGTTAGTTCCTTTTTTAATACTTTTTGTAGTTTTTCCTGCAATATTTCTTTTTTTAAATCTGTTAAATCTGACAAAGCTGAAGCCAATTCAGGAATATATTTTTCAAGCAAATCAATCTTTTCCTTTTGCTCTCTTGCTTTAATTGTTCTTCTTATAAATGCGCCTAATTTTCTCCCGCATTCCTGCAAAGCCAATCTCATCTCTTTAAGTATCTCATCATAGCTTGCAATGGCGTCTTTTGACTCAGAAGTAAAAGGCACCCAAACAGAAGCCATGTGAACTGTTATTACTGCAGGCCCAACTGGCAGGTTACTTCCTGATTGCTGCAAGTCATATGCTTTCCAGTTAGTTGATGTAACTGCTTCAGTTATAGCGCATGCCCCCTGCTGATACAATAAAGGGACTCTATTGGCAAATCTAAGAAGCTTTACCTGCGTATCTTTAGGCAAATCTCCGCCGTAAGCTATGCCAACTTCAATCTGAAACGGCATTCCCCTATAAACCGAAGTTGGTCTTGATGTTGTAACATAAAACTCTGCATTTATTTCCTTCCTTAATCCTCTTTCCAAAAGCTCAGAGCCTATAGGGCTCAAACAATCTGTTGGCGGCGCCATTATCTTGGCAGACTGCAATGCTTTGAATAGTTTTTCAGCTTCTAAACTGCTTAATTTTCTTGGATTGCTTCTTGAGCTTATCTTAGACTCATTGCACACATCAGAAGCTGTCTTGGCACCAATTCTTGAAAAATCACCTTGAAAAAATCCGTGAATTGTATTTGTCGTTGTATCATGCAGCATTTTAATAAAAGTTCCAAGCTCTATGCCGTGCGGATGCGGCTTTATTTCTTTGCTTTCCTTAGGCAATTCCTGAGTAGCCCTATGATAGACTACTTTTTCATTATCGGGAGCGATGTAAGTTATTTGCGCATGAGGATTAACTATTGCAGTCTGCTTGACATATTCGTCAACTGACTGTCTTCCTTTGAGGTATTTTCCTTCAAGTTCTATTTCTATTTTAGTGCCATGCTCTTTGACCCAGTCTACAACCCTGTCAGTTATTACTTTGGGCTCATTCTTTTTTGTGTCTATGTTTAGCTCATAGTAATGGGCTGGCTTGTCACGGCCAGTTTTAGAAATTATTTTAGTTGGTTTTCCAGTAGATAACTGGGAATACAAGACTGAAGCGGATATTCCTATGCCCTGCTGTCCCCTATTCTGTTTTAATGTATGAAACTTGCTGCCATAAAGCAGCTTAGCAAATATATTTGGGATTTGCTGTTTTACAATGCCTGGTCCGTTGTCTTCAACAATAACTAAGAATCTTGTTTCATTAATTTGTTTTATGCTGACAAACAAATCAGGCAGGACTTTCATTTCAGAACATGCATCCAATGAATTATCAACAGCTTCTTTTATTGTCATTAACAAAGCCCTGGATGGATTGTCAAAGCCAAGAAGATGCCTGTTTCTTGTAAAAAATTCTGATATTGATATTTCTTTTTGCTTGGTTGCAAGCTGCTCTGCTACTGTTTTCTGTTTAGGCATTATGTGATAGAAAAATAATTTGTTTATAAATTTTGGCTTTCTAAAGCTTAGAACTTTTCTTCTTCTCTATAAAAGCGTAGACATTGCTGTGTTTTGCCCCGTGCATTAAACGCTCCAAAGCTTGTCTTGCTATTACAGCATCATTTACATCCCCTATTATTGAAACTGTTTTTCCATAAACTTCTATATTAGTATTTGTCAATTTCTCAATGATTCTTCTTGATTTGCCTTTAGTGCCTATCAATCTGGATTTTATTCTTAATTGCTTGCTCTTATTATCATTGGAATAGTCATCTATATTTAAAATATCAAGGGTTTTATCTTCATCCTCTAGCTGAACTGCCACATCAGGGTTAAATCCTCTTCCTATTGCTTTTAATACTAATTTTGCGGAATAAAGATTAAGGCTATCCTCAGCGGCCAATGAAATCAAGCCAGTTTCAGAATTAACCTGAATTTTAACATTCAGCCTTTTTTGAAGATTTCTTTTTACAGATCCTTTTGTCCCGATTATTACAGCTACCCTATCCTTTGGGATTCTTATTTCTTCTTCGTACATGGTGATAAAGAACAGCAATATTATTTAAAATTAACCCAACCCTGATATTTCCAAGCAAGAACCAATAATAACATCATTATACCGGCTATCTTTTATCCATTCATAGCTTTCTATGCATTTCACGCAGTATTCATGCTGGGATGAATAGCCTGAACAAAAACCACCATCGTTTATTGTAGCACTGCCATCATTAATAGTATTTGTGCATCCCTGTCCGCCAAGCTCAGTGCATGGCGATGACACAGTATCTCCGGTAATTAGCACGTAGTTGTTATTATAATCAAACAATGTAAATACAGCCAGTCCTATGATTACTGCCAAGAATATTGGTATTATGAATCTTAAGCTTCTCTCTTTTTTCATAGATTAGCGTTGCTAAAAAAGTATATAAACATTTAGATGTTAAAACTCTTGGAACTCATTTATGTCTTTTAGATAGCCTTTATTTTTCAGCCATTCTATGTGAGCAGGCCTATACTTGAATATTATATCCCCTTTTTCATTGGCATATTCCCAAGGCTCAACCAAAACTATATCTCCTTCCCTAATCCAAAGCTTTCTTTTTAATCTTCCAGGCACCCTGCATAATCTTGTAAGGCCATCAAGGCATCTTACTCTCATCCTGGAAGCGCCCATTCTCTGCTCTAAAATCCCGATTACTTCCCTGCCTTTAGGAATTCTTACCCTGATTATTTCTTCATTTGCTTCCTTATTTTCATAAGCCATAAGAAAATCCGCCTAATTGATTTTATAAAGGTTTTGTAAGCCTAAAACAGACTGTAACTCTAAAAAGATTTCTGCTTGCAGATTTGTCAAATTTATGGACCGATTTTGATAGCTTAATCGTGCCGCCAAACCTGCTCTTTAGTTTCTTGCCAATCTGGACTGCAAATTTTTTAGAAGTTATATTTAAATCAACCCCATATTTTGTCTTTGTTTCCTTCGCAATAGAAACCTGGTTAAGCTCCATATGCCTTTTGACATAATTAATGACTTCCTCATCATATGGTCTTAATTGAAGTGTAGCCTCGTAATATTCATTTCTTCCTCTTGTCATAATGTTAAAACCTGTGCATGGAGCACTTTTCCTATTTTTATAACATTGTCCTTGCTTATTATGTTATTGTCAAGAGCAAGCTTTACGGATTTCTCGCCAACTATATTTATATTCCTTGCAGTTTTCAGTATTTCTATCACTTCTTCTTCTGATTTTTCTTCCCCTTTATAAAATATTTCTGTAACTTTCAGCTGCAAATCGCCATCTTCAAAAGTTTTGTTTATTAAATCTTCGTCGCATAAAGCAACAACAAAGCCATCGCCAGACCGGTGTATTTTTATGTACATTTTACCCCGTATAGCTAGATTTCTCAGTTTGCTTTTCTGCAACCCAAGCTTTTGTAATTTTATCAAGATATGCAGATTCCTCTTTTTTTAGACTGGGCCACTTCTCAGAAATATTTTTGATGAATTCTGCTGTATGATTTTCTGATTTTAGTTCAACAGCGCATCCTTCATGGTACAAATACGACAAAGTTCTGTAATATAAAGTCATTTTTTGCTTGTCTTCATTTGAAATATTGTTTAGTTCCACCATTGAATGGTATGATTGCGGATTTGGGCTTACAACAGGATCAAGGTAATTCAAGAATAACCCTATTTTTGAGAGAATAATTCTTAACAAAGCTTTTAGCAATATTCCTGATTTGTTTATCTCCAAAGCCCTTATCTCAAACTCTTCATCCAAGTATTCAAAGCTAGGCAGATTGAACTTCTTTCTAATTAGTTCATATTCTTTTTTTAATTCTTCAATGTCTTTCATTTTTATATTTTAGATACTATTGGATGCTTTGCACCGCAGGCAGTGCACTTTAAAGTTGTTACCCTGTCTTCTTTCTTTAATATTGTGTCCGGCTTTCCGCATTCAGAGCATAACACAAAGTCATTTGTATACTGTTCTATTTTCTGGTTTATCAATGCAGGCGGGATTTTTCTTCCAAGTATAAGCCTGCTTTTTTCTATTTCAGCAGGAGTGGCCAGTTCCCTCTGCAAGTATTTAAGCAAATGGCTTGGCTCTCTTCTTAAAATGTCGCATATCTGGATGAAATTTGCAATTATTGTCTTATTGCCCTGAAAGTGGCCGGTAGCTTTTGGTATCTCAAATCTTTCAGTCTTTGAAATTGATTCTGGTATGTTCACTCTTGCTTCATCCAGTAATTTTTCATAGTCGAATTTCATTGTAATAGTTTAATCCTGCCTGGTTTAGGCTCGTAAATTTCTCCCTCTTTCAATAGATCCTGCAAAACTTCCTTAACTTCTCCTTCAGCATAGTTTGCTTCAATTAAAATTCTTTCTTCTTCTATGCCGTTATCATCTCCCAATTTTTCTATAAGTTTTAAAATAGCTTGTCTTTTGTCTGTATTTTCTAATTTTTCTTCTTTTACTACAAGCAAGTTTTCTTCTTCTGGTATGCTGGTTTCTTCCTGCTTTTGGTTATAGTCTGAAGCTAAAAATTCTTTCTTAGTAGGTTTGCCATAAGCCTTAATTAGTTCAAGCTTTCTGACTACAAGCCAGTTTTGATCATCGACTAACTTGACGATTTCCGGAGTTAAATAAACCTCATTATTATATTCTTTTGGCTTGGCGATTATCTTGATCATGTCTCCAACATTAAGTCCTGATATTAACTTCGAATCTTCGCCCCAAGCTTTTACCCGTATAGTGTCAGAGCCGTCATCTATGGTGACTGAGTAGTATCCAGTATCTGAATTTTCGTATTTTTGAACTACTGTAGCAATTATATTTACTCTTGAAACTTCAAGCTCATTTATTTTGACGTAATTCGATTCCCATTGCCCTTCCTGTTTTACATAAGCTCCGCTGTGCAAACTTGATACCCATACTTTGTATGCTGTGTTTCTTTGCACCATGATATTCAGCAATTGCCAATATTTTTAATACTATCCTGAAACCAGATTTTATATTTTCTGGATTGAACCCCTGCGAGGCTCAAATATTTCGCCTTCCCTTTTTAATTTTTCTATTACTTCCTCAACCTGGCTTGCATCAACATTTTTCTCTGCAGCCTCTGCAATAACATCTTCTATTGGAATTGTTTTTCCGATTCTTGATTCAAGATTATTAATTATCTCTTTTATTACACCTATCTTATTTCTCTGGGAAGCTGTTATTCCAGTGGATATTCTGTCAATATCAATTGTTCCGGTCTCATAGTCAAATCCTACCTGCATCAAGCAGTGTTTTAATAAGCCTATTGCAATCTTGGCATCCATTCTGTTTACTTTTTTTGACAATCTGACTCTTGCCGAGCCCTCTGCCAGCCTTACTAAAGCTTCTAGCTGCCTCGCGCTTATTGGGATTGGCTTTACTTCTGCGTCGCCAAACTGATTCATATTTCTTAATTCCACATAAAATCTCTTGATTTCATCAATTGCTGCATCTGTCAGCTTTGGAAATACTTTTTGCTTTACATAAGCAATATATTTTCTTAAGATAGCAACTGGTATTTCGGCATTCATTGCATCAGGCTGTTTCTGCAATGATAAAACATGCGACGCTATTTTATCGTCTTTTTCCCTGTTTGGCAAATCCCTTATTGGGAATATCAAATCAAATCTGTTGATTAAAGCAGGAGGCAAATCTATCTGACTTGCAATTGGCGTATATGGATCAAACCTTCCAAGCTTAGGATTTGCTGCAGCCAGAACTGTTGTTTCAGCCCTTAAAGTAGCCTGAACATTTGCTTTTGATATGCTTATCCTTTGCTGCTCCATTGCCTCATGCATTGCAGCCCTGTCTTCCGGCGTCATTTTATCAAGCTCGTCAATCATGCAATAGCCGCCATTTGCAAGAACCAAAGCTCCTGCTTCCAATGCCCAGCCTCTTAAGAAATCATCCTTAACAACAGAAGCTGTCAATCCTGCTCCTGACGCTCCTTTTCCAGAAACAAATCTTGCTTTTGGCGCAGCTTTTGAAACAAACATCAGAATCTGGGATTTTCCAGCTCCAGGATCGCCGACTAAAAGAATATGCATATCGCCCCTTGTTACAGTGCCATCTTCTTTTTTCTTTTTAACTCCGCCCATTAGCTGCAATACAATAGCTTCTTTTACTTTTTCATGCCCGTAAATCGATGGCGCAATTGAATTTGTAAGCTTCTCGAATATTTTAGGATCCCTAGCAAGCTCTTTTATTTTTTTCTCATCTTCTTCATTTATTTCTATATCGCTAAATGTTTCTTCAACAGGCTCTATGTGATTTGCTTCCATCATTAAATCATATCTTATAGACTGTGCGCCTGTTCTCAGTTGAATAGGAACTTCCTTTAATACGCCAGTTATTCTTATTTTGCTTCCAGGTGTTGTCTTTTTTTCCATTCTTGGCTCTACAAGATCTTCTTTTAAAAAAATGTTCAATCTTTTAGGCTGCTCCCCGCCGTCCAGAGATTCAGGTGTTTCTTCTATGGTTAATCCCTGCGCGTCAACCAATTCCTTGCTGAGCATCCTAAACCTTCCTTTTCTGCCGCATGAGCACCTTGTAGGCTCTTTAAATTTTGTATCAATCTGCGGAATTGTTATTGTATTTCCGCACGAAGGGCATTCAAATTTTGCAATAGTTACCTGCGGCCTTACATCAGTTGCTCTCCTTACAATTCCTTCTATAGCAATGAATTTGTTTAGATGCGAGCTTCTCAAATCCTTCACCAAGACTAATTGCGTTTTAGGCAGACTGTAAAACCTTACCTTAATATCTTTTTTTGTTATATCCAGATTCTCAATAGCCAACTCTACTGATTTAATAGTGTCTTCGGGCTCTTCAATTAATTGTTCAGAAAGCTCCAAATCAAATTTGGCCAATTCCTGAAAATCTAAGTTTAAAGAATTCTTTCCTTTCCTAACTATCTCTTGTAATTTTTCTATATAATTGTCTTCAATAAATTCTTTGAACTTCTCAACTTGTTCTTGGATTTCAGGCATTATGATTTATTTTAATTTTTTAAGATTGTCAATCAATAAGTCAACAGCTTCTCTTAACTTCGTTTCTGACTTTGTGCCTGTGCAGACTATTTTTCCATTGCTGAATAATAAGAAAGTTGCTCTCGTCCCAGGCAATTTATACACTAATCCCGGAAACTGCTCAGGCTCGTATTCTGTATTCTCAAGCTTCATAGCCAATGAATTCAAGTTTAAATCCATAAATATCGAACCTGATGCAACCATGTTCTGAACTATAATTTTTGGCTTTACCTTAATCCTTATTTTTATCTTTGCTAAATTTTTAATTATTTTATCAACAGACTCTTTAACCTTGGCCATTGATTTAGCTCCTGTGCAGACAACTTTTCCTGAGCTGAATATCAAAGCTGAAGTCTTTGGGTCTTTTATCCTCATAACTAATCCCGGAAACTGCTCTGGATTGTATTCTGTATTTGGCAACATCTCGGCTAATTTTATTAATGGAATATCATGTTCCAAAGAAGTAGAAGCAACAATATTTTGTATCTTAATTTCTTTTTTATTCATATTTTAACCCCCTAAAATTATTAGTATATAAAAATATAGAAACATATATAAAACCTACTTATAAACTCCGGGGTGTTACTACTTAGTTATTAACAACATTCAATCCTATCTCAAAGGACTCATTTTTAACTTTAAAATTATCCTTGAACCTTGTATTCAATATTTTAAATGTCTTAACTCCGCACTGTTCTTTTATTTCTTCTTCATTAAGCTTGTAATCCGACTTGATATAAAGAATTATCTTGTCTTGCTTTTTCAGTCCTGCTTTTTTTCTTAATGCCTGAATCCTTCTTGTAACTTCCCTAGTGTATCCTTCTTTCTCAAGTTCAGGAGTTAATAATTTATTCAAATTCAAGCTTAGCTTTCCTTTCTCAAACTTAATTTTTTTGACATTGGTCTGGCTTTTTATCAATTCTTCAAATCTCTCAAGCTTTTCAGGCTTTTCTGCTTTTACTGTTGCCTGGCTTAAAGGCCATCTTATTCCGAGTCCTGCTTTTTCCCTGTCAGCCAAAATCAGCTGAATAACCTGCTTGGCATCTTCCATGGAATTTTCAAGCTCGCTGTTTGTTTTGTAATGCGCTTCATGCCAGTCAACTAAAAATATGCTTTCAGGCAATGTCTTGTCTAGCTGCCTATCTTGCTGATGCAGATGCTCTGCCAAGAACGGCGTGAATGGCGCCATCATTAAAATTGTGTGCTTCAATGCGTTATTTAAACAGTATAACGCGGATTCTCTATTTTTGCCGTCTTTCTGAACCCTGTCCCTAATGAACTGTATGTAAGTTCTTGACAAGTCATTAACAAAGAAATCTTCTAATGCCCTGCTTGCCACGTGTGGCTTTAGCTCATCCATATTTGTTATAACATGCTTGTTTAGATTAACAAGCCTTGATAAAATCCATTCATCTTCTATTTCCAGCTTCTTTGGCTTTTTCTCTTTGTACTTATTTGAGATTAAAGCTTCTTTTACATAACTGTTTATGTTCAAAAGCAAGTTCAAAATATGCTTAACTTCAGCTGCGCCTTTATAGCCAAAGTTTAAGTTAAAATGTGGATTATGCTTGACATACATCCAGCGCATTACATCTGCGCCCATCTTTTCAACAGCCTCGTCAAACCATATTGCATTGCCCTTGCTTTTATGCATTGGCTCGCCTTTCTCATCGTGAACTTTTTCATAAGCCAAAACTTTGGTGTAAGGCGTTTTTCCTTCCAGAGTAACAGACATGAAAAGCATTGAATAAAACCATAATCTAATCTGCTCCCTCATTTCTATAACTAATTCTGCAGGGAACCATTTTTCCCAATATTTTTTATCTTCCAAATATTTCAAAGTTGAAAATGGAACAATGCCTGCATCAAGCCAGCAATCTCCTGTGTCAGGCGTCCTGTAAGACTTGCCATTGCATTTGTCGCATTTTAATACAACATTGTCTATCCAAGGCCTGTGCAATTCTTTCAGTTGGTTTAAGCCAGAAACTGCTTTCTCTTTCATTTCATTAACAGATCCAATAATCATTATGTTATTGCATGACTCGCATTCCCATACAGGCAATGGCAGACCCCAGTAACGCTTTCTTGAAATTGACCAGTCGCCCATATTGTTAAGCCAGTCCTGCATCAGCTTTGAATTATGCTCAGGATACCATATCACTTTTTCAGCTTCTTTTTTCATCAATGGCCTGATTTCATTGCTTGAAATAAACCATTCATTGACTAATCTAAAAACCAATGATTCTCCGCATCTCCAGCAGTAAGGATATCTGTGCATATACTGCTGAGTCTTGAATAACTTGCCCCTTGTTTCTAAATCATTGATAATGTCTTTTGTGATATTTGAAACATTCTTGCCAGTCAGCCAGTCAAATCCTTTTAAGTAAGTGCCATCTTCGTCTATTGGCGATATGACAGATAATTTTTCTTTTTTACCAAGTTCATAATCCTCTTCTCCGCATCCAGGAGCTATATGAACTATGCCCGTGCCCTCTTCTTCTCCAACATCTTTCCAGCCAACAACCTTATGCTCAACATCCTTTTGAATTTGCAAGTGATCATATGGCCCAAGATAATCCAAACCAATAAGGTGCTTGCCCTTTACAACTTCTAATGCTTCATAATTCTTTCCAAGAACCAAGTCTGCTGTTTTCTTGCTGATGTAATAAATATTTTTATCTTGCCTGGCTTTTATGTAATCTAAACCCGGATTAACTGCCAAGGCTGTGTTTGAAGTTAATGTCCATGGAGTCGTTGTCCATACCAAAAAATATTCCTTGCTTTTGTTTTTTATTGGCAGTTTTAAGTAAACTGAAACATGCGATACTTCTTTGTATGAATCTGTCATCTCATGCTGGGATGAAGATGTTCCGCATCTTGTGCACCAAGGCATTACTTTATTTCCCCTGTAAAGCCATCCCTTTTCATGGCATTTTTTCAAAAAGTGCCAGATATACTCAATATTTGCGTCAGACATTGTGTAATAAGAATTATCCCAGTCCATCCATTGCCCAAGCCTTATAGACTGCTTTGTCTGGATTCCGGCAAATTTGTTTACTCTATCCTTGCAGTATTTTGAAAACTTTTCCAGCCCGTATTTTTCAATGTCTTTCTTTGAGTTAAATTTCAGGTCTTTTTCAGCTTCGACTTCAACCCATAAACCCTGGCAGTCAAATCCATTCTGATATCTCTGGTCATAGCCTTGCATAGCCTTGAATCTTTGATAAACATCTTTGTATGTTCTGCCCCACGCATGATGAACACCCATAGAATTATTCGCAGTAATCGGACCATCTATGAACGGAAATCTTTTCTTTCCCGCATTCTTCTTTTTAAGCCTGTCAAATATTTTGTTCTTTTCCCATAAACTCAAAATTTCATGCTCTATTACTGGAGGATTATACATACTTTAGATTGCCATTTTAAGATTTATAAGGTTTATGTTGATTTAATACGCATAAATCTTATAAATGATACTATTATGCTGATAACATGGAAGGGGGTTCTAAGTTATGGATAGAGAAATTTAGGCCTAAAACTTTTAATGACGTTAAAGGTCATGATGCCATAGTTGAAAGATTAAAGGGCTTTGTAAAGCAGCAAAATATTCCCCACTTGTTGTTTACAGGTCCTGCTGGTGTCGGTAAGACATCTTTAATTTTAGTTGTTGCTCGAGAATTTTTTGGGGAAAACTGGAGGCAAAATTTCTTAGAGTTAAATGCATCAGATGACAGGGGCATAGATGTTGTCAGAAATACAATAAAAGATTTCGCCAGAACAAAAGCCATAGGGAATGTTCCTTTTAAAATAATATACTTGGATGAGTGCGATTCTCTTACAACAGAAGCTCAGCAGGCATTAAGAAGAACAATGGAAAATTACACTGATTCCACAAGGTTCTGCTTGAGCTGCAATTACTCATCTAAAATAATAGACCCTATACAAAGCAGATGCGCAATATTCAGGTTCAAGCAGTTAAACAAGGATGCAATAACAGAAATAATAAATATAGTTGCAGACAATGAAGGCTTAAAGATAGATGAAGAAGCAATAAACTCTTTGTACGAAATATCAAATGGCGACGTAAGAAGAGTCCAGAATATTCTGCAAAGCTGCGCCAGCGCAAACAAAAACATAAATAAAAAATTAATATATGAAATTGTGTCAGTTGCCGAGCCAAAAGAAGTTATTAATTTCCTTAATTTGGCAATGGCTGGAGATTTCCTGGCTGCCAGAAAGAAAATGCTTGACATAATGCTAAAGCATGGCTTGTCAGGCGTTGACTTAGTAAAGCAGATACAAAAAGAAATCTGGAACCTGGGCGTAAATGACGCTAAAAAAGTTGAATTCATAGAAAAATGCGGCGAGGCTGAATTCAGGATAGTTGAAGGAAGTGACGAGTTCATACAGTTAGAAAGCTTATTGGCAAGTTTCGTGAAAAATGCTCCTAGTAGATAAATACAAGCCAAAAACATTGAAGGAAGTCTATGGACAAGATTATGCTACAAGTGAATTTAAAAAAGCTGTATTGAACAAAAACCATGTTTTTTTGCATGGCAGCAATGGCAACGGAAAAACCTCCTCAGTTTATGCTTTGGCAAGAGACATGGGTTATGAAATATTTGAGCTAAATGCGTCTGATTACAGGAATAAGGAAGAGATAAAAAATATTCTAGGGAGTGTAATTAAGCAAAGAAGCTTATTTAACACCAACAAGCTGATATTGATTGACGAGGTTGACGGGCTAAGTGGAAGCAAAGACCGCGGCGGATTGCAGGAAATCCCAGCTTTGCTTGATGAAAGCATTTATCCAATTGTTCTTATTGCCAATGACCCGTGGAATTCAAAGTTCAACGGAATAAGAAAAAAATGTAAGTTGATTGAGTTCAAGAAATTAGAAAACCTGGCTATTGTAAATATCTTAAAAAACATATGCCTTAAAGAAGGAATAAAATACGGTGAAATTGATTTAAAGATTCTTGCTGCAAAAGTAAAGGGAGATTTACGGGCAGCTATAAATGATCTTGAAATTTTAGCGAGAGACGGGCAGCTTAGCAATGTCAATCTGCTTGAACCAAGGCAGACCAAGGAAGATATATTATTGTTGCTAAAACTAATCCTAAAGGGTAAAAATTTAGCGTTAATAAATGAAGCTATGCTAAATACAGATATTACGCTGGATGAACTGACTCTCTGGCTTGATGAAAATATGCCAAAAGAATATTCAAATGACGAATTGGAAAAAGCATATCATTATTTGGCAAAGTCAGATGTGTTTAAGGGAAGAATAATTAAAAGGCAATACTGGAGATTTTTAACTTACCAGAACACGCTAATGGGTTGCGGTGTAGCTTCTTCAAAAAAAGAATTAAGCAAAAAGTTTGTGAGCTACAAAAGGTCTGAAAGGATACTAAGCATATGGATTTCCAATATGAGAAAATCAAAGAGGAATGCAGTTATATCCACATTTTTGCCAAACCTGCACATGTCAAAAAAGAAGTTTTATAATGAACTGCCTTATATGAAGAATATATTCATGAATAAA
>CAYRAU010000011.1:0-13789 GCA_964422525.1 Candidatus Woesearchaeota archaeon | reverse complement strand
TGTAGCTTGAAAACTGCTTATTGAACTTATTGCTGTCTTTTTTAAGATGCTCTGATAGTTTTATAACATTCTTGCCTGACACTGCGTCATTGCTGGGCAAAATCTTTTTATCATGAGGGACTTTGATTCCTGCATCTAAAACGCCCTTTAAAGCAGCGTACAAAACCGAGCCTGATACCGTTTTCTTAGCCCCTAAATCCAAAACAGCCTCTTCAATATTCTTGTCCTTTGATTTTATGCCGCACAAGAGGCCTGTAAGATAGGCGCTTGGCACATTGCCCAGATGGAATTTCCATCCGAGTTTCTTTAGGCTTTTTGAATTTACAGAGAGCAAAACTAAATCTCCTTTTGGATTATAATTGACAAACTGAACTGTCAAGCCATTTAATGACCTTCTTATAACTAATCTTGTCTTTCTGGACTTTAAAATCTTGAGCCTCTTGCCATAATTGGTTTTTAGGCTTTCTTTTCTTTTGTATAATTTTGTGAATCTTCCGCTTTTCATTTTTTGTTTATTAAGTTGTTTTCATTTATGTACAGTTTTAAGTGTCTCCTGCTTCTGAAAAATCCGCCTTTGCACTTATTTCTTAAATTTCTGTAATTTTTAACATCAAGCAAGCTTTTTGATTTTAACTCCTCTAAAAAATGCCTCTGCAATCTTATCTTGTTCATCCAGCTTTTTTTTGTTGGGTTTCTTGAAGTCCATTTTCCTTTTCTTGAGCCAGGGCCTTTTCTTCTTCCTTTGCTCTTTTGCAGCATATTGCTTTTAGCTCTTGATCCTGCCACCCCTCTTTTGTTCTTTATTTTTATAGCTCCGGATTCAACTAAAGCCCTAATATCATCTTTTGTTATGGCTTCTTTTATTTCATCAAGCTTGGAATTGTCAAAGCTTACTCTATTCTTGCCTACCTTAAATAAATTTGATGCAATTCTTCTTTGAACACTAACATCCATTTTAATTACTTTTTACTCTCCAGCACTTTTCTTTTCTCAAGCTCGTCTTGCTTTTCTTTTTCTTCTGCGGTTAATTCCTTCTCTTCTTTTTTTGTCTGTTTTTTAACATTTTCAGCCCTTGACTTTTTCTTGTCTTCTTTTTGTTTTTTGATTTGCTTTCTGTTTTTAAGCAGTTCTTCTGACTTTTTGATGAACATTTGAATGTCTTTTATGTTTAAGACAGGCAGGCTTAATTCCATTATTTTTTTAAGCAGTAAAAT
This sequence comes from Candidatus Woesearchaeota archaeon, assembly GCA_964422525.1. Taxonomy (GTDB): domain Archaea; phylum Nanobdellota; class Nanobdellia; order SCGC-AAA011-G17; family CAYRAU01; genus CAYRAU01. The sequence goes on along the minus strand of CAYRAU010000011.1, from coordinate 12,575 downwards.
CTTTTTCCTTAAGCCTATTTTTGATGACAGCAAAATGCCATGAGTTTTTGCATTAATTTTTTTTAGGTCATTTGAGCTTGAAACTAAAACAGGAATCAATCCTGATGAATGCATATTTCTTATCTTTAAAGGCGTACCGTAGCCGATTGAAACCGCCATGCCGTGGCTCTTAAAGCCCATTCTAAGCTTATTCTGCAAGCCCTTTGGCCTTTTCCATTTCTCTTCAAGCTTTTTTCTTTTATGGCCTTCTCTCTGCACAAAGCTAGGCTTTTTGTTCTTCAAATGTCTTTTTAGCTCAATTAAATCCATTTTATATTCTCTCAGGCTTCGAGGTTATATAACAGCCGTCTTGGAAAACTCTTCTATCCCTATTTGTTATTCTTGTGCTTTGCTCTATATTAGCTGCAGTTTGCCCTGCTTTCTCCCTGTCAATGCTTGTGACTGTAATAACATCGCCTTCCACCTTAACTTCAACGCTATCTAAAATCTTGGCTTTTCTTGGAATCTTCTCGCCCAAGAAATTCTTAATCAATAATCTTTTGCCATCTACCTGGGCAGTCATTGGAAAATGACCTGAACAAACTTTTAACTTATACACATAACCTTCCTTAGCGCCCCTTATCATATTCTTGACATGGGCTTTTAACGACATCATAATTTTTTTCTCTTTCTTTGTATTTTTCTTGGCTTCAAGAATAAGCTTGTTGTCTTCCTGCCTGGCAATAATTAAAGGATTGATTAATTTTCTTTTATTTTCCCCTTTTGGCCCTTTAACAAAAACTATATTTCCGTCTATTGCTAAAGTAATTCCTGCAGGGATTTCTATTTTTTGTTTAAGTTGTTTTTTATTGGCCATTTTAATAACAGTAAGCAATCAGGCTTCCGCCTATGTTTTTGTTTTTAGCGTCGAGGTGAGTGATAATTCCTTTTGTTGTTGAAACAATTAAAATACCAAAGTCTTTTGCTGGAAGATATCTTTTTTCAAACTTTTCCACGTTTTCAATCTTAAATGGAAATCTTGGCTTAATAACGCCGCATTTATTTATACTGCCGATAGGGCTTACCTTAACAATCCTGTATTTTGAGTCCTTGACAAGCTCAAAGTCTTTTATGTAGCCATTATCTTTGAAAATCTTTAAAACTTCCAAAAGCAGATTTGACACTGGCTTAACTATGCATTCTGTTTTTCCAACTTTATCTGCATTTAAAAGCTTGGAAAGTGCGCTTGCTAATGGGTCGTTTAGTGTCATTTTAGTTGTATTTTTTGAATCCTATTTTTTTTGCATTCTCTCTGAAGCTTTGCCTTGACAAGTTAATGCCGTAATTGCCAACTCTTGCCCCTATTCTTCCTGTCAATTCGCATCTTTTGTTTGATTTTCCAGTAGACCTCTTTTTAGGCATGTTATGCTTCATAAATTTCTTTAGTTTAGCGGGCTTATTCTTAAGCTGCTTAAAAACCTTTGTAGCGTCGCTGTAAGTCATTCTTTATCCTCCGATTACTTCTGTGTTATATTTTGATTTTATGAACTCAATAGCTTCCTGCTTTGAAATCTTGTGCCTTGCAGGAATCTTGCTTTTCATGAATCTTCTTTTTATCCTAAAACCAGGCCTTTCCAGCGTAACAGCAGCTTCCAATCCAATAATTCCTATGTTTGGATCATACTCTGCTCCAGGTATATCTATGTATTCTGGAATTCCAAATGAAAAGTTTCCATAATCATCAAACTTTGATTCGTTAATTTTATTATCAACAGCTTTCAACAGTCTATTAAGCAGCTCTTCAGCTTTCTTTTTTCTCAATGTTACTTTGCATGCTATCGCTAATTTAGGCCTGACACCCCACGTAGGAATTCTCTTCATGGTTTTTGTCTGCACAGCCTTGGCTTTAGCTATGTTTGTCAATAATACAGTGGCCTTATTCAATTTGTCTCCAGCCTCGCCTATGCCTATGTTTAAGGTTAGTTTTGCCACATTGATTTGCTTCATTTTGTTTTCCATTTTATTCCAAAGTTATAGCTGGCTTGTCTTTTCCAACAGCAATGCAATAGCTGCTTAATGTCTTGACATTATCTTTGCCTATGCTGATTAAAACTTTGTCGTCTTTGAATTTCTTGCCTTTTTCCAAATCAACTATCTTACCAGTTCTTCCTATGTATTTGCCGTTGATTATGTAAACTATCGCTCCTTTTTCAAATTTAATTGATGAATTGACTTTATTTTCAGCCAAATCAATAATTAGAGTGTCATTGGTTGCGGAGCTGTTATCTGTAAATATGTTTTTTCCGTCGTATAAAGTAACCTGCAGTTTATTTCCCCTTACCATTTTCTTGTTTATTATTTTGCATGGCTTAATGTTTGATTCGTCTTTTTTAATTGGCTTCAACCTGAACTTGCCCTTGTTGCTAAAGAGAACCCTGTAGGAGTCATTTGCGACTTTTACGATATCCATAACACCTACTGGGAATTTGTAATCCTTTCTTACCTTTCCATCAACGCTAATGCTGCCGTTAATCAGTATTTTCTTTACTTCTTTTAATGTCCTGGCCTGATTCAAGATATTTCTTATTATTAAGCCAAGCGGGATAGATTCCATCAGCTTGTGCGGACCAGGATTAGGTCTGATTATCCATTTGTTTTCTTTCTTATGCATCGGCCATGATTTAGGGGCCATTAACCTTGATAAATGTCTTTCAGCCATTATTTTCTCGTTAGAGATTTTAATCTCTTTTTATCCTCCAAATTTAATTCAGTTATAATTAAGTTTGATGTGTGAGTTGGATAGTAAGCTTTTGATCCGTCAAGCTTAAGCACTTGGACATCTTGCAAAAGCACTTTATTTTTCTTAAGCAAAACCTTTTCAACTTTTGCAATTTTGCCCTTAAACTGGCCCCTTACTACTTTTGCAGTGTCTCCTTTCCTAATTCTCAGATTTCTCTTGCCATATTTTTTAATTAATTCTTTTGATAAATGGGATGAAAGCATTTTGCCCTTTATATTAAGCGGACTATTGTAAACGTACTTTCTTTGTTTCCTTGGCTTTTTGCTGCTTTTCCAGGCCTTTGAAAATTTGTTTTTCATCTTATACCACTATGCCTGCCACTTTAGCTACTGCAGGCCATCTAGCAACCACTTCTTTTGCTATCGGGCCTTTAATTATCGTTCCTTTTGGATTGCCTTTGTCATCCTTCAACACAACAGCTGCATTATCCTCGAATTTTATTCTTGTGCCGTCTGGCCTTCTGTATTCTTTCCTTTGTCTTACTATTATTGCGTTAACAACTGTTTTTCTTATGCCAGGCTTTCCTTTAACTACAGATGCCCACACTAAGTCACCAATGCCAGCTGAAGGATATCTTCTTTTTACGGTCTTGCCGCCTTTAACCGAAAAAATCCTGATTACCTTAGCCCCTGAATTATCGCAGACATTAAGTCTTGCGCCCATTGGCAGGCTTTTTGTTATTTTAGCTTTTATCGGTTTCATCTTTTTCTATTACAACAAAATTTTTTGTTTTGCTTATTGGACGGCATTCTGCTATTGTTACCTTGTCTCCAACATTCACGTCAATTCCATCTGGAATGTGAGCTTTAACTCTTGATCTTCTCTTTTCATATCTTTCATACTTGGACAAATAAATTCTGTAAAACCATTCTACAGTCGCCATCTTTGGAACCAGGCTTTTGATTATTGTTCCCTTGAATATACGACCTCTTAGCCTGATGCCATCAAGATTAATCTTGCTTGATTCTGATTTCTTTTGTTTTTTGTCTTTTTTCATTTTAGTCTGTCTTCTGGTTTTTTTCTTATTAATGATCCGTTTATCTTGAAATTTTGATTTTTTATTTTTGCTTCAAACACAATCTGATTTTTTATCAGTTTTTTGACTCCATTTTTTGTTTTTACGCTCAGCGTTTCCTTTGTTTCGTCTATTATTGTTCCAGTCATATCGCGAAGCAACTTGTTCTTGGAAGCCTTTATTACAATATCTTTCCCTATTAATTCTGACTGAATTGCTTCTTTTAGGTTCATGTTGTTATTGTGTCTGCTGCGAATCCAAGTTTTACCAGTTCTTCTTTGATTTTTTCCTTATGCTTTCTTTGCATTGATTGTTCATCTGCTTTCATCTTGGTGTTTGGACCCTGCAGCTCTATTACCCCGTCCTTGGCTGTTCCGCCACAGGCAAATTTTGATTTAAGCTGCTTTGCAATCTCTTTAATGTCAATATTTTTCTGGTCCAAGCCTTCAATAACTGTAGCCACTTTTCCAAACCTTCTTTTAACGCATTTTACTTTAATTCTTTGGCTTTGTTTTGTTATTGATTCCCAAGCGCCAAGCTCTTTAGGCAATCCTGTAATTGGATCTATGTCACCCATTAGTTTGTTTTTTGCTTTACCTCCTTATTATTTTTAGCAGTAAGCATTCTGGCAATCGTCTTTCTTATCTGCTTTATCTTGCCGGGATTTTCTAATGCAGTTCCAACTGCTCTTTTAGCATTTAATTTAAATAATTCTTTTCTCAGCTCTTCCAAGTTATTAGCAAGAGCTTGATCATTCATTTGTTTTATTTCTCTCTTCTTCGTTATTGCCATTTTCTTTTACAGTTTTTTCCTTTGCTTGTTTTTTTGCAGGCTTCTTCCTTGATTTCGGCTTTTTAGCTTCTTCTACAGGAATTACTTTTATCTCCTGTTTATCTCTTATTTTTATATCATCTGGTAATATTATATCTGGAGTTAATATGCTAACCTTAATGCCAATTGTTCCTGATTTAAGGGCTGCAGTTGCATATTCTCTTTTGATAAAGTTTTCAGATACATCTCCTGATTTTTTCATGTGGCCTGCTGAAAATCTCCATGTTTTTGATCTTTGGCTTGGTACGCCTCTACCAGCAATTACAATCTCTGAACCTTTGGCTCCTGCATCCATAACATTTTGCAGAGCCCTATAACCAATTGACTTGAAACGCTTAGGCCCAAATCTCTCAAATGAAGAAACTATCCTGTCTGCTATAGTCTTTGGATCGATGTTTGGATTTTCAACTTCTCCAACTTCTATCTGGGGATTTTCCAGGTTAAACTTCTTTTTTAGTTCATTAGTCAAGTTAACAATATTTTCTCCCCTTCTTCCAACAACCATGCCCGGCCTTGTTGTGTAAACTATTATTTTCTCGCCGAGAGGCGTTCTCTTCAATTCAATCCTGCTGTATGCCTGTTTAGGCAAAAATTTTGAAATAAATTCCTGAATCATGAATTCTTTCTTCTTTTGTGAAACTAATTGTCTTTCAATCATTTTTTGTTTTTAACAGCTGTTTTATTTTCCTTAACTCTTTCTTCAACAATGAAATTAATGTGAGTTCTCTTCATCTGAATTCTTCTTTTTCTCCCATAATGGAATTGCCTTGAACCCATGTTAGCGATGGCTTGCTTTATCACAAGGTTGTTAGTGTCAAGGCCTTGATGACTTGCATTTGATTCAACGCTCTTTAGCAAACTTAAAATCTCTTTTGAAGCTTTAACTGGGAAACGACCTGCGGCAATTCTTCCTTTTCTATGGGGTGTGTCTTGATTATATCTTTTGTAAGGCACTGCCACTTTCAGTTTAATTACATTTTCAAGCATCTTTTTAGCATCATTAAGATTCTTGTTTCTTATAAAATTGCAAATCTCAACAGACTCTTTAGTTGAAATGGGCAATTCAACCCCATTGACAATTGCAGTGTTTTCAGCCATTTTATTTCTTTGTTGCTATTGCAGTACTTGACCTTGTTGCGCCAATTCCAGGGGCAGAGTGCTGCACTTTGGTCCTTGTTAAAGACATTTCCCCCAAATACAGTCCAATCATTTCAGGCATTATCATTATTGGATGGAAAATCTTGCCGTTGTGAACATGAATTGTTAATCCTACCATGCTTGGCAGTATAATTATATCTCTGCAATGTGTCTTGATCATTTTTTTCTTGTTTCCAGCATTCTCTACTTTCTTAATTAGTCTTTTTTGGGCATCTGTAAATCCTCTTGATACTGATCTTCTTTGTCTTGCAGGAAGCAGCTTGGCAAACTCTTGAATAGACATTTTCTTTAATTCTTCTAAGCTCTTGCCCTTGTAAGTAAATTCTTTAGCCATTTTATCTCTTCCTTCCTGTTCTTCTAGCTCTTATTAATCCAACATTTCTTCCAGGCGGAGCATTTCTTGGAGCAACTTTGGACTTACCGATATGCCTGCCCCTACCAGAACCAAATGGATGATCCACAGCATTCATTGCAACTCCAGATACTCTTGGGTAAAGTTTGTTCTTGGCTTTCATAATGTGATAAGCCTTTCCTGCTTTAACTAATGGCTTTTCTTTTCTTCCGCCGCCGGCAATTGTTCCAATAACAGCCCTGCATCTGGCATTAAAAAGATGTTTCTTTTTTGAAGGCAGCTCTACTAAAATACCTTCTGAGGTTTTTGCCAGTATTCTAGCGGAATTACCTGCTGATCTGCAGAATGTTGGCCCTGATCCCGGAGTTTTTTCAATGCAGTAAATAAGTGTTCCTTCAGGTATATTTTCTAATTTTGATATGTCTCCAGAATTAGCTGAATTCAATTTGTTATAAGATATGCTTTGATTTATTTTTATACCTAAAGAAGCTGGAATGTCTATTATTTTGTTATCATTAAATTTAATTTCTGCTGTAGGCGCAGATCTTGCCGGGTCATGATATATTTTAGTTACAGTTCCTGTATTGCTGTTAAGCCCCATATTAAAATTAAGCTTAGACTTATACCTATGGCTTGGAGCCCTGTAGGTAGTTGTTCCTCTTCCACGCCTTTGTGAAATAAGTCTCTTTCCCATTTTACATTAAACCTAATTGTGCTGCAATATCAATAGCCTGAGTTTCAGGGCTTAACTTAACATAAGCTTTCTTTCTGCTATCAGGACCTATTAAAGTTTTAATGCTTAATATCTTTATTTTTAGTGACGTTTCCAAATAATCCTTAATCTGCTTCTTTGTTGTCTTTTTATCAACGGCAAAAACTAATTTATTTTCAGATTCCATTAGCCTTACATTCTTTTCTGTTGATAGTGGATATTTAACTATATTCATTTTTTATTTTTCCTTTTATTAGCAAATAAATTTTCTTTTTCTAATATTTCCAATGCCTTGTCTGTGAATATTGTAAGCCTTCCAGGCATTGTTCCAGGAGCTAAAAGCTCTGCATTAATATTTTTGATGTTGATTATATCTGTACCGGGAATATTGCCTGCTGACTTTGACAATGGGCAATCACTTGAAACTACAATTAAAGGCCCGATTCTTGCCCTGTATTTTCTGCCACGTATCTTGCCTTTTCCGGCCCTTAATTTTTTTTCAGCAACTCTTTCCAATTCTTTTTTGAATCCTAGCTTGTCAAGAGCGTTCTTTGCATCTTTTGTCTTTTGCAAAGACTCCAGCTTTGATTCAACAATAAATGGATAATTATCAGGAATTATATGGCCTCTTGACCTTACCAAAGTTTCGTCTAATACAGCCCCTAGAGCAGACCTTATGGCTTTTCTTCTTTCTCTAATGTTTATTTTTTGCTCCCAAACCTTCTCGGCCTTAGGCGGATGAGCTCTCCTGCCGCCAACTGTTCCAGGGGCAAATGCACCAATCCAGCCAAACTGCATACCTCTTCTCCAGATAGTTTTTCTAGGCACTCTTGAGATACCATGACCATAAGAGGTCTTGTAATCCCTTCTTCTTCTTGATATCTTTGCACTATACCTTTTGCCAGCTTCTGGATGAGCTCCGTAAGGCTGTCTTTTATTTGCTTGCACAGCTAAAACAGCTCTTTTTATCAGATCAGGATGATACTCTTCGTTAAACTGGTTAGGTAAATTAACTTCATTTAATTTTTCCCCCGTTATGCTGTAAACTGTTTTTTTCATTTTATTATTGATTTAATTGTAATTGGCTGCTGTTTTTTGTCTCTTAAAGAGTAAGCCAGTCTTATCAGCCTTTTAGCCGGGCCTGGAACAGAGCCTTTGACTAAAACAAAATCATTCTTAACAACGCCGTAGTGTGGGAAGCCTGATTTTTTATTTACTTCTTCAGGCTTGTTTCCAATCATCAAAAGCTGCTTTTTCACTTCAGTCCTTGTGTGATAACCCATCTGACCAGCATGAGCAACTCTAAAGCTGACTTTTTTAGGTGTCCATGCGCCAAGAGAACCAGGACCCCTTTTAGTCTTTTCTGATTTTTTTGCCCTTAAGCTAATGCCAAATCTTTTAACCGGACCCTGAAAACCCTTGCCTTTTGTTACAGCATGAATATCCAGGAATTCCCCTTCCTTGAAAACTTCGTTGATCTTGATTTCTTTATTTAACAATGATTTGGCAAATTCCAGATTATTAGATGATAACCCTAATTCAAATATTTCTGGCTTTTTCTTGCCGATACCAACTAATTTTGGCTGTGTGTAAACTAAAAGCCGGAGTTCATCAAATTCCTTTGGGGCTTCTTTATTCTCTTTTGTTTTCTTAATTCTTAATCTTCTTTTCAGTTCTTTATCCATATCATTAGATAGTATTTCAGAAACAGCTTTTAAGCCGTAATAAGTTTTTTTGTAGAATCTTAAAGAAAAAGGTTTTAGTGGAGGACATTCAATAATAGTTACCGGCCAGGTGATTATGTCATTTTTTGACAAGGAATTAGGCCTGTTATCTATTAATTGAACATGAGTCATGCCGACTTTATAGCCTGCAAACCCAAGCAACCTGGCATCAGCTAAGTTAATCCAAGCTTTTACTCTTGGATATTGTCTCTTAGCCCTTTTTCTGGGCCAAAATTGCAATGAACCTGACCTTGGTTTATGTGCTCTTGCCATATTTTAAACTCTCGAGAATCAGCGGCATAATAGTGATTAGTTTACCATTTTACATAATCAGTAGGGTAATTTAATGGGAATTTGATAACCTTATAAAGGTTTTGGTGAATATTTTTTAGGAAATTTTATATAACTAGTAAATATCCAGTATCATGAGCAAAATACTTCCTTTAGCTGCTATGGAAAGAATTCTCAAGAAAGCAGGTGCTGAAAGGGTTTCTGAAGATGCTAAAGAGGCTTTAAAGGAAGTTCTTGAGGAATATGGGGAAAAAATTGGGAAAAAAGCTGTTGATTTATCCAAGCATTCTGGAAGAAAAACAATTAAGAAAGAAGATCTAAAATTGGCTTCTAAAGATTGATTATTTAAACTTAATAATTTTAATGTCTTTGCTACATTTTTGACATTGAAATATCAAAGCCTGCTTTGAAGATTGCTTTTTAGTCTCTTCATCAATTACTTTTACCTTTTTTCTTTTGAATGGAATCTGCAGTTCTCCCTGATTTTTGCAGTAAGGGCATGTATATTGAATGTTAGCATTCAATGTTTCAGCGTATTCTTCAATGTCTTCTGTGTGGCCGCATTCAGAACAAACATATTCTTTAGCCCTAATTTTAAATTTTCCAGTTTTAGGGTCTCTCGGCTTTGCCATTAGAGCTTTTCCGCATTTAGGGCATTTCTCTCTAAAGACCCAGACTCGTGCCTTTCCTTCCCAAACTAACTGAATTGTGTGATAGAGACATTCATCCATTGATTGAGGTTCTCTTAAGGTCATTTTATGCTCCCGGCGGGATTTGAACCCGCGTCACAAGCGCGAGAGGCTCGTATCCTTGACCGGACTAGACTACAGGAGCTCTTAAATTTTACTCTATTAACTGCTTTTAAATTTTCCTAATCAACTCAGAAGCTCTGTCAAATTCATTATTAGACAGATTCATATAATAAACAGCCCAGTTGAGCTTACTTTCGTCCTGCTGGCTAGCGCCTTCTATCGCAATTTCCAAAGAATTGATTAAGAATTGCGTTGAATTAATTAATGACAAGTGGGCTTCTTGGTATTTTATTGGAGGTTTTTCGGAAATTAACTTTTCCTTTAGTCCTTTCGCTTTAGTCAAATCTGAGTAAGTGTCTCGCAGAAATACATCTAACTGAAAACCATTTCTATTAAAGTTACTTGGGTTTAATGTTATTTCCAGCCTGATTTGCATATAATCCAGCAATTTCGAGTTATAATCCAATATATCGTCATTTTGTGAAGTGTCTAAAATTGCTTGACCTGTTATGCTGTCAAAGTTTAAATAAAACAATACAGCTCCAAAGAGCAAAAATGCTGCAATAATTATTATTTCTTTTTTCATTATAATTAGCCCCGGGAGGATTCGAACCTCCGTCAACGGGGCCAGAACCCGTTATCTTTGGCCGCTAGACTACAGGGCTATAAAGATAAGAAAAACCCATAATTAATAAATTAAATGGTTAGATTTAAATAAGCAAATTTAATGGTTATGCTATGAATAAATTTTATATTACTACACCAATTTACTATGTAAATTCTGATCCCCATATAGGGTCAGCATACACAACAATAGCGGCGGATGTCTTAGCCAGATGGCATAGGCTTAAAGGAGAAAATGTATTCTTTTTAACAGGAACAGATGAGCATGGCCAAAAAATCCAAGAAGCAGCTAAAAACGAAAACTTAAAGCCGAAAGAGTTTGTGGACAAAATTGTGAAAAGTTTTAAGGAATCCTTCAAGTTATTAGAAATATCAAATGATAATTTCATAAGAACAACAGACAAAAATCATGAAGATGAAGTAAAAATCTTCCTGCAAGAACTCCATAATAAAGGATTTATTTACAAAGGACACTATGAATCTTATTATTGCATAGGCTGTGAGCAGTATCTAAACGAGAATGATTTAGTTGACGGCAAGTGTGTACTGCATGACAGAAAGCCGGAATTAAGAAAAGAAGAAGCTTACTTGTTTAAGCTTTCTGCATTTCAAGGTCAGCTTCTTAAGCTGATAAAATCAGGAAAGTATAATATAATGCCAAAGAAAAGAAGAAAGGAAGTAATAGCTTTTATAGAAAACGGATTAAAAGATATATCAATCTCAAGACTAAAAGAAAATGTTTCATGGGGTATTGAACTTCCATTTGACAAAAATCATACTTGTTTTGTATGGGTAGACGCATTCTGGAACTATTTGACTGGATTGAAAGCAAAAAATAAATTTGCAGAGTTCTGGCCTCCAGATGTGCAATTGATGGCAAAGGATATTTTAAGAGTGCATGCAACAATCTGGCCAGCATTGGTTCTTGCTTCAGGAAATAAACTGCCAAAAACGTTATTTGTGCACGGCTATTTTACAATCAACGGCAAAAAGATGTCAAAATCCTTAGGCAACGCCATCTCGCCAAAATATCTTGCTGACAAGTACGGATCTGATAGCGTGAGGTATTTCTTAATAAGAGGCATTCAATTTGGCGATGATGGAGATTTTTCAGAAGAGAAATTAAAATCTAGCATCAACAATGAGTTAGCTAATGACTTGGGAAACCTAGTCAGTAGAATATTAACTTTAGCTGAAAAAGAGTTTAATGGAAAAATCAAGAAATGCGCTGTTGACAAGGGCTTGAGCTTAAAATTGAATGTTAAACACATTGACAAGTTAATGGTTAGTTATAGTATTAATGAAGCGCTGAATGAAATCTGGAAGTTTATCAACGAATGCAATAAGCATGTCAACCAAGAGAAGCTTTGGGAGAAAAAAGGAAAAGACTTGGAAAAGCATTTATACACATTACTTGAGTCAATAAGAATAATCGCAATATTGCTGGAATCTTTCATACCAAGCACTTCGGGAAAAATATTTGGTCAACTTGGAATTAACTGTGAAGGATTAATGGATGCTAAATTTGGACTTGTCAAAGAATATACTGTCAAGAAAGGAGAAATACTTTTCAATAAGCTAAAATGATATCAATAGATGACTGGCAAAAATTAGACGTTAGAATCGGCAAGGTCATAGATGCTGAAAAAGTTAAAGGCACTAACAAACTTCTCAGGCTTGAGATAGATTTCGGCTCTGAAAAGAGGCAGGTAATAACCGGCATGGCTGAGTTCTTCGAGCCAAAACACTTTTTAAACAAAGAAATTCCAGTTTTATTTAATTTAGAGCCCAGAAATTTTAAAGGCATTGAAAGCCAAGGAATGATTCTTGCTGCCGATATCAATGGCAAGCCAGTGCTATTGCATCCTGAGAAAGAAGTTCCTGCTGGAAGCAAAGTTCTGTAATAAATGGGCCCGATCGGATTTGAACCGACGACCTTTATCGGTAATTTATTACTCTCGATGTCTGCTAAGCCTAATATCAGTCGACTGAGCGGTTTTCTACCCTGTGCTCCACCAGGCTAAGCTACGGGCCCTCAAGAATAAGTCTGAGTATTGCTTTTATAAAAGTTTCTAAGGTTTGAAATTTAATTTATTTATATCCTCAAATACAAGAACCTTATTTTTTAAAGATGTATAAAATTTTAATACTTTAGGCAATACAATTACATATGGGTAAAACCCTTTTCTAGAATAAGCCTTTAATTTATTTTTTAGGTGGGGGATTCTTTGTTTACCTCTCCAAAAGGTCGCTTCTAAAATAATTTTATTAATTTTAAAATCAGGAAAAAATGATTTATCTCCGATTTTTAAGCGTGGTTCATATTCATAGTTTATT
>CAYRAU010000010.1:0-13937 GCA_964422525.1 Candidatus Woesearchaeota archaeon | reverse complement strand
TCTGACTGGGTTTTTCTTTCTATTGCTATGTTTTGCTCTTTCCCTTCGTGATTCTTTCCAGTTATTATGTAATCGCCTATTGACAGACTTTTAACTTCAACATCTATTCCATGCTTTATTAGCTCCTTTAAGACTCCAGCTTTCTGCTCCCTATGGTCGACATAAACTTTCATATTAATTTCTTTTGCTTTAGATTTCTTAACCTTTCTTTTATATTAGCCAAAACATTATACATCTGCTTCTCTTTTCTGTAAGAAAGCCAATGGTAAGCTTCATCTGATGTTTTTGCAGTCACAAGCATTATTACTTTGCCTGCGCTTTGCCTTGCTGTTCTTCCTTTTCTCTGTATTAATCTTATTGCGCTTGGCACAGCTTCATAAAATATTACCAAGTCTACTGAAACAATATCAAGACCTTCCTCGCCTATGTTTGTTGCTACCAATGCATTGAATTTACCTTCTCTGAATTCATTTAGAATTTCAATCTGCTCCTTCTGGCTTAATCCAGTTCCTGATTTTTTTGCCTGGCCGACAAACAACTTAGACTTTATCCCAAAACTACTCAATTTATCTTTTATTACTGATGCAGAATCCCTGTATTGGGTGAATATTATTACTTTTATTTTATCATTAGCAGCCAGTTCATTCTTCAGTATTTTTTCCAGTTCTACAAGCTTTGGATGATCTATTTTATCACTAGTTAATTTTTCAAGCTCTTTGTAAGCCTGATTGAAGTTAATGTCTTTTGCCAAGCTTTTGATAGCTTTTGTGGTTATATTTTTAGAGCTTTCAAATATATCATGCATATATTTTTTAACAGCGCTCACACCATGAGTTTCCAGAATTCCTATTGCATACTGAATTTTTATTGCTTCTGCTGTCAATGAAGCTCCCTGCCATAATCTGACATTTTTTTCTCCGCTGCTTAAGCTTCCATGAATGCTTTTTTGCAAATCCAGAAGCTGCTTTTTGGAAACATTCTTCTGGCTTGAGCCTATAAGACCCCATGTTTTTAATGAAGCCAGCTTATCATGCAGCGATTTTTCTAAATGCATTCTGACTGCTTTTATTTCCTCAGGCAATTCAACTTTAATTAGGTCTATTTTCCTGTCCTGCACATATTCCTTAACATCATCATCTTCATGAGTCCTAGCTTCTATTTCCTCAATATTGAGGTTATTGCAGATTTCCAAGACTTTTTGATAATCAGAACCTGGAGAAGCTGTCAAACCCACTATTCGAGGGGTCTCAGCTTGCTCCAAATAATGCCTGACAACATTTACATAATCATAAGAGCCTTTAGCCCTGTGAGCCTCGTCAATAACAAGCAGGCAGACCTTGCTCAAGCTTATTTTTTTGCTAAGTATATCATTGAAGCATCCTTGGGGGGTTGATACAATTACATCTGCTTTTTTCCATAAGACCTTTCTCTTTTCAGGAGGAATCATGCCTGTTAGCAAAACAACAGAATCATCTTCAAGATTTGTTGAGTTTCTGAATTCCTTTGCTATCTGGTCTGCTAGGGGCTTTGTGGGAGTAAGAAACAGAACCTTTGATTCCGCAAATTCATTAAGCCTTTTTACTCCGGCTAATATAGCTACTTTAGTCTTTCCCAAGCCAGTTGGCAGTATTACTAAAGTGTTCTTATACTGGATGCTGTTTAGTATTAATTCTTGGTATCTTCTTGGCTGAAAGTTTCTTATTTCTATCATGTTCTTGTATTGGCTGTAAGTATTAAATAACTTTATATTATTTGTTCATTATGGCGGTAATGGAATTTCTCGGTTTTATGGACTTTTTGGCAGCTGTTGTTTTAGTTTTATTGAGATTTGATATGGCTCAAGGCTTTGGAATTTTCTTCGGAATATTTCTTTTAATTAAAGGGATAATATTCATAAAGAGCTTGGCAGGAATTCTTGACATTTTCGCCGGCGCCATTATGCTACTTGCCGCTTATGGTCACATTAGCTTTTTGACAGTGCTAGCAGTTGTATGGCTATTGCAAAAGAGCTTGTTCAGCCTTTTTTAGATTACTTGTATTCTATAAAGTAATAGTAGATAATGCCTACTAATGAAGCTGTCAATAAAGCTAATATAACTATTGCTGCTATGTTATTGATGTTAAGAAGAAATAGTGTTGTAAGTATCAAAACAGCCATTATGACGTAGAGAGTTCTTGAGCCAATCCATATCTTTGCCCCAACTATGTCTGACAACGGCAGCAAGTTGAATAATATGAACCATGCGCCTATTGTAACGCCGATTTTTACGCTTAATAGATTAAATATTAAAATCAGAATCAAAACAAACAATAATCCTAGCGTGCCTATTATTGCGGTTTCATACTCAGTAACGTGCGGAAATTCTCTACCCAGCCTTTTTTCTTTTTCTATCTTGAATGTCGATATTGCTGTGAAGAATATTTGTCCCGCGCTTACAATATAAAATAATATTGCAATTATCGGGCCGTTAAAGAATGACTTGGTTTGATTTCTTAAATTTCCTTTTTGGAAAGGCTTGACCCCCCATATTTTAAATGAGGCTTCTGTGTTAAAATAATTTGCAGCTATTTTGTAGCCAAGAGTATTTACCAGATATATTAGAGCCACAACAATAAACACTGATAATGTCTTGCTGGGGTTTGACAAGGAAAAAATTAATGTTAATAGTATTATAGCGAATATAAAATGCCTAGTTTCCTCTTTTTTTGATAAGCCTGATAACGTCTTCTTCATGACCTGCACCGATTATGGCAACTATTTTATCTTCTTTATTTATCTTAATCAGATTATATAAGTTTTTTGCTATTACCTCATTTCTCTCCTTTATTAAAACTTTGTAGACATTTGGATAATCCAACTTTAATTTTCCAATCAGTTTCTTAATTATTTCCTTGCTTGGCACTTTTGCTATATCAAACGGCTCAATAATCTGCTTTCTAAACACTAATCCGGCAATAATGTCTTTTGCAAACCTGAATTTTTCTTTCCAGGTTATGTTGAATGACAATCTTCTCAGAGTTATTCTGACATCCTGGTCTATTAAAGCAATTTTAGCATTTGCTTTATTTGCGCTTATTACAGCCTGTTTCATTTCACTTCCAGGCTTGACACCAACATATTCTCCAAGCTTTTTTTCCACCCAGGCGCCTATAATATTGAACAATAACCCTTTAACACCAATATCCATTACATCATTAAAGCTGATTTTTCTTTTTTCATTGCTTA
Source organism: Candidatus Woesearchaeota archaeon (assembly GCA_964422525.1). Lineage (GTDB taxonomy): Archaea > Nanobdellota > Nanobdellia > SCGC-AAA011-G17 > CAYRAU01 > CAYRAU01. The sequence goes on along the minus strand of CAYRAU010000010.1, from coordinate 10,711 downwards.
ATAATGCATGAAGCCTGCCTTTATCTAATTCTATTGCAACTATTGCAGGCTTTGCTTCTTCTATAACTGATTTTACTTCATCAATACTATCTTTAGATATATGCGAAGTGCCTATGATGATTAGATTTTTATATAATAGCATGAAGTAAAGAAATCTTTAAATACCAATATATACTTTACCATTATAACTCGGGAGGAGAAAAAGATGGCATTAAAAGTCAAAGAATTAAGTCAAGTTTATAATATGAAGGTCTTTACAGACGATGGCGTTTATTTTGGAGAAATTGAAGAATGCCTTATTGCTTCAAATAAAGTTCACGGTTGGAGAATAAAAGCAACAAAAAGTTCTTACCTGAACAAGGTTTTAGTTGGCGCAAAAGGCGTAATCGTGCCTCACCAATACATAAAAGCTGTCGGGGACGTATTTATTGTCAACAGGGAAGCAGTTCCTTCTTATGAAGAAAAAGCAGTTGAAGCGTAAGCTTTAAATACCAATTTACAGTTTTTATATTTTATGGTTACCCCTTTAGGCAAAGCTATAGAGTTCTTTAGGGACTTTGGATTGTTTGATGTAGTGTTGCCGTTTCTGCTTGTTTTTTCAATCTTATTCGGCGTTTTAGAGAAAACTAAGATACTTGGCGTTGAAGGAAAGGACCGTCATGCTAAGAAGAATCTTAATGCAATGATCTCTTTTGTTGTAGGCTTGATTGTTGTTGCAACTGCAAATGTTGTTGAGACCATAAACAAGGCTTTGCCAAATGTTATATTATTTTTGATAGTATTATTAAGCTTCTTGATTTTAATCGGAATATTCCAGAAAGATGAAGAGCATGCATTAAAAGACAAACATCCTTATTGGTATGGGTTTTTTGTTGCATTAGCATTTGTCTCTATAGTTGCAATATTTTTCAATGCAATTCAGGCAGAGGATGGAAGAACCTGGCTGGAAGTCATATGGGACTGGATAACTACGCAGTTTGACACTGCTGTATTCGGCTCTTTAATTATTTTAGTTGTTGTAGTATTCGCAATTTACTACATTTCAAAAGGCAAAAGCGAGAGTGGCGGATAATGGCTGATTTTTATGATTTATTTTTTCTTTTGCAGGATACTGGATTTTACGAGCTAGTTCTGCCATTCATACTTGTATTCGCGATAACTTATGGTGTTTTGCATAAAGTTAATTTATTCAGGAAAAATCCTGGAATAAATTCAATAATTGCAATAATAATGGGCTTGCTAGTTGTAAGCCAGTTTCAGATTGTTGACAGATTGAACTTGTTTATACCGAAAGTCGGATTCTTGCTTGTAATAATCTTAATGTTCCTGTTCTTAATCGGAATATTCCAAAAAGGAGATTATGAAGGATTTACAGGTGTAGCTTATTTCATTGCAGTAATCATCTCAATTTTATTAATAATATGGGCATTGGGTCCAAGCTTAGGCTTAAGCCTTTATGAAATTATACCAATTGAATTGCAAAGCTCAGGCGGATTAATTTTAGGACTATTGGTTTTAGGCGTAGCTATCTGGATGATATCTGCAGGCGGAACTACCCCTAGAGGAAAATCAAGATCAGCATTTGATAACCTGATTGATGAGTTAGGCGGTAAGAGGAATCCATAATGGTAGAGCTAGACGTATCCATATTGGACTTTTTAAGCCCTGTATTTTCTTTCCTACTTATATTTGCAGTAACTTACGCTGTCTTGGATAAATTCAAGCTTATGGGCGAGAATAGGGCTGTAAAAGCAGTAGCTGCATTTTCAATTGCAATGCTTTTCTTGTTTTCAGCACCTGCCAGAAGATTCATTGATGTTACAACGCCTTGGTTTCCAATCTTATTAGTTGGAGCTTTAGCATTATTGTCCTTGTTCATGTTTATGGGCTTAAAGGAAAGCGACCTCAGCGATGCTGCAAAAGACCCAAAGGTTTACTGGTCTGTCATCATTGTCGGCTTGCTGTTATTTACAATTGCTTTAATACAAGTTCTTGACACTGGAGAAGGGCCTGATGTCAAGGCAGGAGAAAGAACTACAGAAGGCATAAACTCCTTAGTGCATCCGAGAGTATTGGGCGCTATATTTTTGCTGGTTGTAGCTTCATTTGCAATAAGACTAATATCTGAAGGAGCAAACTAATTATTTTTTGCTTTTAGATGTTGACTTTAAGTCATTAGAAATTCTGTTTAACTCCTTGATGTTTTGGCTTAAAGGCTCTATAATCTTCTGCAACACGCCTTCTAATGCTTTCATTTCAGAATTCACATTTATTATGTTTTGATTATAATCATTTAATTTGCCTGCAATTGCATTCTGGAGATTCTGGAAACTGCCTTGCATTCTCAGTATTTCCTGCTTTATTGCTGTTATCTCGGTTTCTACTCTGCTTTTCCACAAGGACAGATTGCCGAGCCTTTTTGTTAATTCATTCCATTTTTCATCAACTATAAGCTCTGCTATTTCCTGTATCTTTTCCTCTGTATCTCTTGCTCCGTAATTTTGAACAGGCTGAGCCCTGAATTCCTTGTTTTCCATATAAGTTTCATTGCCTTGCTCTAAGTCTATCTGAGGCTCAGCATCTTTTTTGTAGTTTTCAAATGCATTGCCTTCTGGCGAAGGAGCATCCTCAAAAATATCATCTGGTATTTCTTCACTCTGCTTTGCTATTTTTATCACCTACTTTATTTATTATGCTTAAAACATCTTTTTCCGTTACGAAGTTCATTGGGTTCCATAAAGTTACATACTTTTCAATAACCTTTACATCACTCTTCCTAGCGAACAAGCCCAATTCCTTTATTATTTTTCCCATTGAGTCTTTTAAATCAGCCATGTCTTTTTTTATCTCATTTAAATCATTATTCATTTCTTTCAAATCCTGACTGCTTTTTTTGTATTCTCCAATCATATTCTGGTTTATTATAACCATTCTTTCTCTCATTAAGCTGTATCTTGATTCTAGAACTCTTAATCTCTCATTGAAATCCTGCTCTACAGAAATCTGTTCCATCATTCACCTCTGACAATAAAATTAAGCTTTGGATTATAAAAAGGTTTCGAATGTAGCGGTAGCAAAACTTTTTATACAAGCCAGCTATTTTTAATATATGGCTGAAGAAGAGGTATCTGCTTATCAGATTGTTAGAGAAGGAAAGGAAAATATTTTGAAGATTGATGCTTCTTCCTGGAATTATCTGCCAAGCATAGAAGACAGCCCTGTTGTAATGGCCAATGTCTTAGACCAATTAATACAAAATCCAGCCATAACTAAAGTAATATTTCTGCAGAGAAGAAATTACACTTATGATTATGAGCAGGTTCAATTGCTTGTTGAAATAGCTTCATTATACAATCATTTAATCAAGCAGAAAAAGGTTCTTAGCTTCATCAACTTCAAATCTGAGCAAACAATAGATCAAAGCGTAGTTTCCTGGTATAATAACCTGCAAAATTTATTGTTAAACTTGCTAAAAATGGATCCAATTGGGGCTTATGTGGAAGTAAAAAGGCTTGTAAGGGCTGAAAGATTAAGGGAAAAAAATGAATTTCCCGGAACTGAAAATTTCTATCTTAAAACACTTGTATACATTCATGAACTGCTTGAAAAAACAAAGCTTATAGATTCAGTCAAGGAGAATCTTGCGGGCCATGCTGTTGGCTCAAGGTCTATCTATAAGAATGTCATAAGACCTGCAATAACACCTGATTTTATGTTTACCCAGATAATGGTTTATCCGCCATTAAACGGAGAGTTATTGGACACTTACTCTGTCGACAAAGACACAGAAGTTAATATTTTCAGAATTCCCGGAGATATAAAGCCTTTATACCATCTAAATCCTCCTGAATTCAAATTATCTGAAGATAAATATGGGTTGCTGGATTTGGCAAGAAGCATCATGGCTGAGCATAAGCCTTTGAAAGAAGAATTTGTTGATCCTGAACGAATGAGAAAAACATTCTTTAATGTCGGCAGAGATTTATTGATGGAACTGGCCCAGCATAAAAATATCCAGATAGATTTTGAAGAGAGCGAACTGCTTGCAAATATTTTAGTGAGATATACTGTTGGCTTTGGATTAATTGAAGCTTTGCTCCAGGATAAAAAGATACAGGACATTAATATAAACAGCCCAATAGGAAATACCTCAATTTTTATTGTTCATGAAGATTACGGAGAATGCGTAACAAATATTATTCCAAGCGAGGATGAAGGAGAATCTTGGGCTACAAAATTAAGATTTGCGTCTGGAAGACCATTAGATGAGGCTAACCCTATTTTAGATACGGATTTAGTGATTCCAAGCGCAAGAGCAAGAGTTGCAGTTATTTCAAGGCCATTAAATCCAAATGGTCTTGCATATGCCTTGAGGAGACATAGAGACAAGCCCTGGACACTACCATTATTCATTAAAAACAGAATGATAAATGCTCAGGCTGCTGGACTATTAAGTTTCTTGGTAGATGGCGCAAGAACAATGCTGATAGCCGGAACAAGAAGCTCAGGTAAAACTTCCCTTCTCGGAAGCGTTCTTGTGGAGATTATGAGAAAATACAGAATAATTTCTGTTGAAGATACTTTAGAATTGCCTGTTGATTACATGAGAAAGATGGGATATAATATCCAGCCAATGAAGGTTAGAAGCGCTTTAACATCCGGCGGCTCTGAAATATCTGCTGATGAAGGCATTAGAGCAAGCTTAAGGATGGGGGATTCAGCATTAATTGTTGGTGAGATAAGAAGCAAGGAAGCTCAAGCCTTGTATGAGGCCATGAGAATCGGGGCTTTGGCCAATGTTGTTGCAGGCACAATTCACGGAGCTTCTCCTTATGCTGTTTTTGACAGAGTTGTAAATGATTTAAATGTTCCAAGAACAAGCTTCAAGGCAACAGACATAATCATGGTTGCAAATCCAATAAGAACTCCAGACGGATTAAATCAGGTTAGAAGAGTGCTTCAGATAGCTGAAGTAAGGAAGCAGTGGGAAGAAGACCCATTAAGGGAAAATGGTTTTGTTGATTTAATGGTTTATGACACTAAGACTGATCAGCTAAAGCCAAGCCAGGATTTGATTAATGGCGATAGTGAAGTGCTGAAATCTATAGCGGGCAATGTAAAAGAATGGGCTGGCAATTGGAATGCCGTGTGGGAAAATATCATGCTAAGAGCCAAGATAAAGCAGACATTAGTTGAGTATGCTGAAAAGAGCGGAATTCAGGATTTGCTTGAAGCTAAATTTGTAGTAACAAGCAATGACAAGTTCCATCAGATAAGCCAGGACGTAAGGGAAGATCTTGGCTATTTAGATTCAGAAAAAATTTTCAAAGAATGGGATTTTTGGATTAAGGAAATAATAAAGAAAAAAGAGCTAGCATAATATGGATCCAGATATAGAAAAGATTTTAGACAAGTACAAGTCAAAGCTTAACAAAGAAGTTAAAACAGACGTGAATGTCGAGTCTTATAATCCTGAAAGGTTTTCCAGCGAATATACGCAGTTCAGGAAAGAAAGCCTTACTAAAGCAAGCAATATCTATGAGAATTTATCGAATTTTGCAGAATCAATAATAAGAATCAAGTCAAAAGATAAGGACAAAGAGCTTTTGCAGGAAGCAATAAACGCAACCCATCTTAATATTACTCCAAACGGAGCAGCAAGCTTTGCAACTTTAACTTCCGGCTTGATAACTTTATTTGGCTTAGCTTTAGTTATTCTTTCATTTTTAGGAGAAACATTTAATCAAGGCCTGATGCTGTTTGCTTTGATTTTAATGCTTTTAAGCTTCATAGCAATAAAGCCTTTAACAAAGATTCCCGTTTATATTGCAAGCAGATGGCGTTTAAGAGCAAGCAACCAAATGGTTCTCTGCGTATTATATGTTGTCATGTATATGCGCCACACTTCTAATTTAGAGCATGCAATCAAATTTGCTTCTGACCATATTAACTCTCCGCTAAACCTGGATTTGAGAAAAATATTATGGGATACTGAATCTGGGAAATACACGACAATAAAAGAAAGCCTTGACAGATATTTATCAACATGGAAAAACTACAATCCGGAATTTGTTGAGTCTTTTAATCTTATACAGGGAAGCTTGATAGAGCCTGATGAAGCCAGAAGAGTCTCTTTGCTCGAGAAAAGTTTGGATGTAATATTGGAAGGAACTTATGAAAGAATGCTTCATTATGCCCAGGGATTAAAGAATCCAATTACAATGCTTCATATGCTGGGCATTGTTCTGCCAATTCTCGGGTTAGTTATTCTTCCATTAATGGGCAGCTTTATAGGCGGCTCCGGCTCAAGCAAAATTATTTTTTTAGTTGTATTATACAACGTATTTCTGCCATTGATAGTTTATATAATCGGAACAAACATCTTGTCAAAAAGGCCAACAGGCTATAATGATGTTGAGCTTCTTCCAGAGGCTGAATTAAAAAAGTTAAAAAACATATTGATAAAAGTTTGGGGCAGGGAAATACAAATCAATCCTCTCTTGTTTTGCTTTATTATTTTTGCAGTAATCTCATCAATAGGTCTTATCCCTATTTTCTCACATTTCGCAAACCCAAGCCTTGATTTTTCATACAGGCAGGCGAGACTTATAGACTTTAGGGAATCAAATGGCTTGCCATGCGAAAATGCTATTGGGTGCTTTGGCCCATTCGGATTTGGCTCTGTCCTGCTAAGCTTGTTTATTCCGCTTGGAATTGCTTTGTCAATAGGAACTTACTATTGGATTAGCACAAGAAAATTAATCAAGATAAGGAATGAAACTAGAAATTTGGAAAAAGAATTTTCAGGCAGCTTGTTCCAGCTTGGAAACAGGATTGGAGACGGCATTCCGACAGAAGTCGCTTTTGGCTCTGTTTCTCAAAATCTGAAGGGGACAAATACTGGAAACTTTTTTTCTTTGGTCAGCAGAAACATAATAACTTTTGGAATGAGCATAAAAGACGCAATATTTAATCCGAAAAACGGGGCAATATGGCAGTATCCAAGCAGCTTGATTGAAACAAGTATGAAAGTTCTGATAGAAAGCGCCAAAAAAGGCCCTAAAGTGGCTGCAAGATCTTTGACAAGCATTTCAACTTATGTTTCAAGAATCCATAGCGTTAATGAAAGGCTGAAAGACATTTTAAGCGATGTTATTTCTAGCATGAAAAGCCAGATTAATTTCTTGACACCTGTAATTGCCGGAATTGTTGTCGGCATATCAAGCATGATTATTACTTTATTAATAAGATTAAGCGAGGTAGTTGTGCAGCAAACCCAAGCTCAGGGAAATGTAGCTGGCATACCTGCTGCTCTGCCTATTGACTTGTTTAGCGTCCCTAATATAATACCAAGTTATTATCTGCAGCTTATAGTCGGCATTTATGTAATTCAGGTCATAGCTGTTTTAACTGTTCTGCTCAATGGAATAGAAAACGGCCCTGACAAAGTGGCAAGAAACAATTCATTAGGAAAGAATTTATATATTGGCATACTGCTTTATACCGCTGTAACATTTATTGTTACACTGATATTTACACTGCTCGCGCTTGCAATAAATTTGGGAATATGAATAAAGAAATAGGATATATGCTTATTAAAATTGTATTCGCTATAATTGCTTTAATATTAATATTTATGGCAATAAAGAGGTTTTTGCAATGAAAAAAGGGGAAGTAAGCTGGCTTATGCTTATTGTTACTGTTGCTGTTTTAGTCGTCATAATAAGCTTTGTTCCAAGTTTCGCTTCTGAATTAAAGCAGAAAGGCTATAGAAGCACTTGTAATACGTGGGTAGCTACTCAGAGCAGCACTATATTTAGCTCATTCACTGATTCAAAAGATGATTCATGCGTAACTGTTGCCTTTGATTTAGATATTAACAATAATGAAAAGCTTTATTCCAAGCTTGCAGGAGATATGCTTGATTGCTGGAAAGATTATGGCGAAGGAAAAATCGACTTTTACAGCAATTGGGGTTGGGGATTAGATGATGTGCATTGCAGGGTTTGCGCGCAGGGAAATCTTGAAAAAGAATATAACTTAAACTTAAAAGAATTTCAAGACTATCTAAATAAAAATAAACCAAAATTAGTGAATAAAACATATTCCGCAATATTTAGCGATGTTGCAAATCCTCATGTTTATACAGGACCTGATACAATAAAGCTTAGCGATGAAAATCCAGTGTATGTTGCGTTTATAGTTGCAAAAGGAAAATTCAAGCTTCTTAATTATCTTGGCAGCGGAGTTGTCTTAGGGGCGCGCGCTGGTCCTTACGGCGCAGTTGCTGGAGCTGTTTATGGCGGAACGCTATATTTTACATCAGAAAACGAAAACTTCAGCCCAGGCATTGCTATAATTGATGCAGAAACAGCAAAAGTCGCATGCACTGATCTTTATTATAATCTTGAAGGCAAAAGCCCAATAGGATTTAGTGAAGTCGGAAACAAGCTCGCGCAGGGATATCATTTTAGCAAGAGCACTCAATAAAGCTTTTATATCAGATTTAACTAGCATTTCTATGAACAAAAAAGGAGATTTTGGCTGGGAGAGCATTGCCAAGCTTTTGCTCGTTATTGTTGTAATAGTTATGTTATTGGTTTTAGTTGCATATCTTGCGGACGTCGGCAAAGAAAAACTAGCTTTGTTGGCTGGAATTTAAAATGAAAGGTGAATTTTCAATAGAAAAAATTGTCAGTATACTCTTAATATTAATTGTCCTGATACTCCTTATAGTTGGAATAAATGCCATAAAAGACAAGATATACAAGTCAACAGAAGATATTTTTTCAAATGAAACTAACAAAGATTCAGAAGCTACCAGTTACTTGCCCAATCACCAAGAGTTCAAATCGTTGTCAGGGATAAAAAAATCAATAGAAACTTTTAAATAGGTGGATTAATTAAAGTGATTAAAAGAGGTGCTATACTTGAAGCTGTTTAATGATAAGAAGGGCGCAGAACTTTCTATTAATGTCATAATAATTGTAATTCTTGCCATACTTGTTTTGGTTATAGTCGGATTCTTCTTTATCAACCAATTTTCAGAAGGCTCTGGCACACTATCAAACATATTTGGTTCTAATGTGCCTGATGACAAGGATTTGGCTATAAGGACATGCGAAAGCAACTGTAACATAGCCCAGAATCTGGCATCTGAGAGCTCTAAAAGAAGTTCGCCATATTGCTCAAAAACTTGGAACTTTGATTTGGACAATGACGGTAGACTAGATGCTGACGGCGACGAATTAAGGGATTTCAACTGCTGGGATTTTCCAATATCCACATCATGCCCTGATGTTCAGGCTTTATGCCCGGACTTTTAATTTTTTATTAATATGAAAAGACATGGAGAGTTAAGCATAACAGTTATTGTTGGCATTATTCTGGCCATCATAGTTTTGGTTGTTTTGATAGTTGCTTTTAGAGAGCAAATAAGCCAAATATTTGACGCATTTTCAAATTTAATAAGCAACACAGCTTCAACATCTTCTAATTTTGATGCAGGCTCAATAGGAAAATGAACAAGAAAGGCGCAGATGAATTATACTCGCATATTGGAGAAATAATAATTGCAGTTGCAGTTATATTGCTAGTGCTTATTCCTGTTGGAAACAAGTTATATGCAAATTTCTATCAATCAGAAGAAAAGCCAACTTCTTCCACAGTTAGCTCGTTGGATAACTTAGCACTTTCTATAAGATCCAATGAAAAGCAGCAATTGCTGTCTTTAGAAGGGAATTATGTATTAACATTTTTTAACAAAGGAACATTAGATGGGCTTGGCGGGCTTAAAAGGCCGGCTATATGTTCAGATACGCAATCATGCATCTGCTTGTGCGACATAGGCAGTTTTGGGGCAAACCTTGATGATTGTTCAAAAGATGAAAATAAAAGAAAAACAATTTGTCAGGAAATAGAAGCGGATGAGATTGTGCTGGAAGGCATTGATAGCTATCTTGGCAGCGGAATTCACCAGGTTTTTATAGATGTCACAAAATCTAACAATAAACAAGTTGTAAAATTAACAAAAAAAGATATAAACCAACAAAATTTATGATATTTCATGGAAAGATTGCTTCTTGAGTGGGTTGCTTATATTTTTATTGCGGCAATTATAATGTTCTTTTTAATTTCAATGGTTAATGAAGAATTTACATCAAGCGGGCAAATAAGGAATTACATGACCCGGGATGTTTCATTGCTTTTTGATGCATTTCAATCTGCAGATGGCGACTTGTTTGTGAATTACGACACATTGAAAATACCATTAGAATTTGAAGTAGACAATGATTTCATTTATTTTAATGATAAAGAGACTAATTCTGTTTCAAAATATCCATATAACAAGTTTAGCGACAAAAAATTCAATAAAGAACCGATATTATGCGGGATTTTATTTAATTATACTAACAATAATCTGCTTATTTCCGGCGGTGATTGCATTGAATAAAAAAGGCTATACCTCATCTGAGCTGACTTATTGGGCAGGCGTAGTTATTGTTTTAGTCGGGGTTTCGCTGACAATTTTTAGCATATTGACAAAAAGCGTTGCCGACAATGACTTGGATATTTCTGAAGCAAGGCATTTTGCATTGAAGCAGGCTATAATTGACAGCTGCTTTAAAAAAATCAATTTTGATATTGCTAGAATTACTGATAAATCAATAACCGACTGCGTTAATATTGATGCGAGCGTCGGAATAAATAT
>CAYRAU010000009.1:0-14112 GCA_964422525.1 Candidatus Woesearchaeota archaeon | reverse complement strand
CTGTTCATTTTGGCTTGATATACAAGATACATACTAATGCTATGGTTAAACCCAATGAATCTTCAATAGCGTCAGGAAGAATGATTCCGATTAAAGAAATTATGAGTAATCCAAACAGAAATCAAATGTATGAAACATGGAGCAGAATTTTAATAGGCCATTTGCCGGCAATACAAAATTTTAATCCTTAGTCAGTTCTTTCCAGTTTTTCTTGTAGTTTTCAAATATTTTATCAAACTCTTCTTTTCTGGTTTCATTGACTCCGAGCAGTTTCAGCTTTTCCCTTAGCAAAAGCAAATTCTTTTCCTTATTTTCATCATTTGACATCTTTTCCAGCTCTAGAATATAGCCATAGCCTTTGGTAAAATCCAGGCTTACATCAATATCCTGCCATTTGAAATTATTTCTTTTTCTGAACCATTTAATCTCGATTTCATAGCCAAGAGCATTAAACAATTTCTCAAGTTTTTCAAAATCATTTTTGTCAAGCTTTATCTCCAGCTCTTTCCTGTGATAATCATGTATTTTCCCGGATTTTAGCACAATCTTGCAGAAAGAATTATTTCTTTGTATTCTCAAGTCTTCCACGGAATTAAAGTAATAAGTTTCCTGGTAATCCTCATTGATAAACTCCGCATTTGATTTAAAGAAATCCAGCAATCTCTGATAATTCTCTTTAGAGATAAAGCACTTGATTTCAACTTCAATATCCATCTTAAGACTTAACTACTTTCTTGCCTTCTTCCTGGCCAATAACTTTAAGCTTTCCATTGAAATTATCATTTAGTTCCTTACCGCCAATAAACTCATGCAGGAATACAGCCAAGGCGCTTAACTCAGAAATAGGCTGGTTTGTAACACTTAGATTAAAGTCAGACTCATGATAAAATTCAGGCTCTACTTTCTCTCCCCCGACAATAATTAAAAGATTCTTGTTTTTGACCTTGCTTAAATTTTCCTTGAAGCTTTTGCCGTACATTGTCAAGTGGACTATTGTAAAACCATCTTCTCTTTTCACCTTAATTAAAGCTAAAGGGTCCTGAATATAGCTAATCTGAAAATTGCCTCCAAACTGCTCAGCCACATTAATTATAGAAGATTCCATGTCTCTGTCTCTTACTCCAGAGTACCACATCTTGTCAACTAAGAAAGCCCTGGAAGTCAGGCCAATATGGGTGGTAAGCCTTGCATCTCTTACAGGCCTGTGGCTCAAACGCAATAACTCTATCATGCAAATAACATGTGTAAAAAGATATATAAATGTTAACTAAACAATCTTATTCATGACATTGGAATCCATTTACAGCAGGCATTACAAAAAACTGATTTTAATTCCTTTAATATTATTTATTGCTTCTGTAATAATACTGGTTTTAAGCCAGGCAAACACAGGCTCTATTGTAGACAGAGATGTTAACTTAAAAGGCGGCATAGAAGCTGTTATAACAAAAGAATTAAATTTTGAAGAGCTAAAAGTCTATTTAGAAAGCAGTTTTGAAGATATTTCTGTAATAAAGCTGGCAGATGCCACTACAAGCAGGACAACAGGCATAAGCATTAAAGTTTCTGGCGCAACTGAAGAAGAATTAAGAAATGTTCTGGCAGAACAAACAGATATTAATTTTGATGACCCAAATGAATACAGCGTAAGCTTCACAGAAGGCCAGTTTGCAGCAGACACTTATAAAAGCCTGATGTATGTTTTGATTATTGGCTTCATATTAATGGGGATAGCTGTTTCTATCGCATTCAGGAATGTCATAGCAAGCATGGCAATCATATCAGCAGCATTAATGGATGTTATAATAACTTTGGCTGTAATAAGCGTTTCAGGGATGAAATTGACAGAAGGCGGAATTGCGGCCTTACTATTAATTATTGCTTATAGCATAGATACAGATGTTTTACTGACAACAAAAATGCTTAAGCAAAAGCAGGAAAATATGTATGTAAGCTTGAAAGGCGCGATGAAAACAGGCTTGACAATGACAGCAACAACATTGGTTGCTTTGTCAGCAGCTTATTTCATAGTGTTCAATCCTATATTAAAGCAAATATTTCTAATAATTATTATAGCCATGTTTGCTGATGTAATTACAACTTACTTATCAAACGGCAGCATGCTGATATGGTATATGAAAAAGAAAAACTTAACATGAAAGCATTAAATATGTTCAAGAAACCAAGAATAATTCTCCTTATAGTTGTAATACTAATAAGCATAATACTGATTAATCCAACGTTTAATACAGACGGAGTAGCAATAAAAAGCGTTGAGAAAGACAGCCAGGCTTATAATGCGGGAATAAGAGTTGAAAATGACTTAAGCCCGAGAGCAAGAGAAATAATAAATTTTGTTGACGGCCAGGAAGTCAAGAACTTAGAGGATTATTCAAGATTAATAAGCAATATAGAAAACAGCAGCACATTCAGATTAAGAACTAATGAAAGGGAATATACTTTATTAAAGCAGGAAAATCTGGGTTTGGCTGTTGACAAGGTTGCTGAAAATAACTTAAGGCTTGGCTTGGACTTGCAGGGCGGAACAAGAGTATTGTTAAAGCCAAAGGAAAAAGTTGATTCAACCACATTAGCTCAGCTAAGAGACGTTATTGACGCAAGATTAAACGCGTTTGGCTTGGGAGACATTGAAGTAAGAGTAGCCAATGACTTGTTCAGAGACGATAATTTCATAGTTGTAGAGGTTGCAGGAGCAAGCAAGGAAGAGGTTGAAGATAAGGTAAGGCAGCAGGGAAAGTTTGAAGCAAAAATAGGGGAAGAAGTAGTATTTACAGGCGGAAATGACATTCTTAATGTTTACAAAAATGACGGAACAAGAGCTTATATTCACAATTGCGGCCAGGTTCCTGCTGAAGGATATTTATGCGAGTTTACATTCCAGGTTGATATAAGCCAGAATGCAGCAAGGAAATTTGCAGAGGCAACAAAAGACCTTGAAGTCAATGGAACCAGCTTGAGCAAGACAATTGATTTTTATCTTGATGATAATTTTATTGGCGATAAAGGATTATTAATAGCTGCTGACTTAAAAGGCAGGCCAGCAACGCAAATATCAATTTCAGGTCCTGGAAAAGGGGCTTCATTAAAAGAGGCTGAGCAGGATGCTGTTACAGGCATGAATGAATTGCAGACTGTTTTGATAACTGGAAGCCTTCCTGTTGAAATACAAATAGAAAGATTGGACAGCATCAGCCCAACAGTTGGAAGCGAGGTAATTAACAATGCAATAAAAGCTGCTTTAGTTGCTTTATTGGCTGTTGGCCTTGTAATTTACATAAGATACAGAAAGTTTAGAATTTCTGTTCCAATGATGATTATTGTTCTAAGCGAAATAATAATTACTCTTGGAGTTGCTGCATTATTCAAGTGGAACTTGGATTTGGCTGCAATAGCAGGCATAATAGCTGCTGTGGGAACAGGGGTAGATGATCAGATTGTCATAGCTGATGAAACATCAAAGAAAGAAGGAACTTACAACTGGAAGGAAAGAATGAAAAGGGCTTTCTTCATAATCATGGTTGCTTATGTAACAACATTTGCTGTAATGGTGACTTTATTCTGGGTAAGCGCAGGATTGTTCAAAGGATTTGCATTTACTACAATTGTGGGAATAACAATTGGTGTATTAATAACAAGACCGGCTTACGGCAAGATTCTGGAAAGCTTAAGCGAGCAATGAAATCTAAAACTGAATTATGCAAAAACTGCAAGCATGAATTGTACATAGTCCAGGCAGGAAAGGTTTTGCATAAAACAAGCATTAAAGACATTGTTTACGGGCAGAAGAAATGCTCCTGCGGCTGTGAAAAGGCTGAACTAAAAACAGTGTAAATATTTAAACTGCTAAGGCTTTTGGAACTTCATCAGCTAAGGCGTAATCAACTAACCTATCTATGCTTCTTTCATAAATAACAATTGCATGCTCAACCCTAATTATTGATTCACGCAAGAAATGTAATTGAACATTTACAAATCCAAAAAATTGGTAAAAATTAACATCTTCCGTAACTATTGGACAACCAATCACGGGGCTTATTCTCTTAATTAGTGTATCATTTAAAACATTATGTGGACCTAATTCAGGATTAGAGTTTCCCATGCTAAAAGATGATCTAACGTTCACCCCATTATATTGATTCTTTCTACTCAACAAACTCCCACCTAAAGCTTCTATAACTATTGGAGAACGATCTTCCGTAATTAACAAATAAACCATATCAGCATCTCGGGATATAAGTAATCCTTTCCAGTTTCCGCTTTTTACAGGTCTTTTTTCCGTTTCATAACCCAAATTTTTTGCAATCCCGGTTAAATCTGATTCAGTTATCAACATGTCATTGATAATCAAGAAAATTATTTAAAACTATCCAAAGAACTCCGTTTGAGCCAGTTTAAAATATACTTTAAATTTCAGATATGTTTATATTTTTTAACCATCTTATTAATTTTATGTCAGAAGAAACTTCATCAAATCAAGAGTTAGAAAAATTGCAAAGAGAAGTAACAAAAAGACAAAGGTATCTTGAAGGTTTAATAAACTTTGTTGATAAAGCTGTAAATAGGTTTAGATGAATTAAAAGTAGAATCTTATACTCCTGGCGATTGGGAACAAAAACTAAAAGAGATAAGGAGAAGAAAAAATAGAATATTTTCTGGCATTAAAAAAGCAGTTTATAGAAGAGAAGAAAGAGCAAGAATGGAATCTGAAATAACTGAGCAATATTCAGAACTTCGAAAAGAAGCTGAAAGATTAGCAATATATTAATTACATTCTTTTTGGTTTTTATTATTAATAAACGCTGGAGACAGGATTCGAACCTGTATATCCCGAAGGAAACCGCTTTTCGAGAGCGGCAGGCAGACCAGATTGCCCAACTCCAGCTTACTGTAACGAAACAGGATTGTTATTTCTTAAGAAATCTAAAGCATAATTAAGCTTTTGGTTGCTCTCAGCATAAACTGTAAGCAAGACATCATTCTTCTTAACCTTATTATTCAATTTAACATTTATGTAAACCCCAGAGCCTTTATCCTGCGGAGCTCCTGCAATTCTGGCTATTTTAGCAAGAAGCCTGTTGTTAATGCTAACGACCCTGCCCGATTTATTTGATTTTATTTCTTTCCTAAACTTTCCCAGTTTAATATCAGCAATTTTAATATTGGGATTTCCGCCTTGCTCTTTAATTATCTGCATCATTTTTTTGTATGCCAAGCCTGATTCCAACGAATAAAGAACTTTCTTCTTGGCATCCTTAACATTAATCATTTTTAGTAATTCAACAGCCAATCTTATTGATTTTTCCCTTAAATCAATAGGGCCGTTATTCTTCAAGACATTCAACACATCTATTGCTTCCAAGGCAGGACCAATTCCATTTCCAACAGGCTGGCTTCCGTCTGTAACAACAACCTTGACTTTAATTCCAAGCCTTTTCCCAATGTTCTCAAAGTCCCTCTTCAGGCTTGATGCCTCTTTCTTTGTTTTTATCTTTGCATTCTTTCCAGTTGGAAAATCAACAAGAACGTGGGTTGCATTCACAGCTGCCTTCTTTGCCATGATGGAAGCAAGCATCATTCCTCTTGGATCAAGGCTCAATGGATATCTGACTCTAATCAAATAATCATCAGCCCCTGCCAGGTTAAATCCTCCGCCCCAGACTATGCATCCGTTTGTTTTTTTGATTATTGACTTAATCTTACTTACAGGAAAAGAAACATTTGAAAGAACTTCCATTGTGTCTGCTGTGCCTGTTGCTGAGCTTATTGCTCTTGAGCTTGTTTTGGGAATCTTGTAGCCGAGACTTGCTATAATTGGAACAACTATCATTGTTGTCCTGTTCCCAGGAATTCCGCCAATTGAATGCTTGTCAAGAACTATCCTGCTTCCCAGCTTTACCAAAGAGCCGTTTTTCTTGATTGCATTTGTTAAGTAAACAGTTTCATCCAGCGTCAATCCATTTATGTAGCATGCAGAAACAAAATAAGTCAATTCAATTTCAGACAGATATCTGTTGACAATATCATTTACAATCTGCTCAATCTCGCTCTTTGACAAAGCGTCTCCCTTCAGCTTCTTTTTAATGTAAGAAACAGATTCAAGATGATTGCTTATAACAACATCAACGTTGTCATTGCTTTTTGAGTTTAAAGAAGTTAAAGTCTCCTCAAACAATCCAATCTGGCCTGGTCTGACTGTTTTATTTTTGTCGTAAATATCAATTATTGCGGTTATATTCCTGCTTCCTTTTTTAATCAAGATTCTGTCAGAAGCCCTTAAGTCATGCTTGACAGCATCCTGTTTATTTAATACAGCTACCAAAGGTCCGCCAGAACTCAAACCTATGTTCTTTACTTTAAGCTTCATTTTTATTGAAATATATTTTTGTTAAAGATATAAATAATGCAAGTATTAATGGTCCTACAAACAAGCCTATTAATCCGAATAAGCTTAAGCCGCCTATTATTCCAAGCAGAATTATTGCTGGATGCAGGCTCAATTTCTTGCCAATCAGTTTTGGCTTTATAAAATTATCAATTGTGCTCACTAATAATAAGCCGTAAAAAAACAATCCAATTCCGTACGGCTCCTTTCCCGAAACATAAAGGTAAACTGATGCCGGGAACCAGATTAATGCAGGCCCTAAAAATGGTATCATTGCAAGCAAAAACATTGCAAAGCCCCACAAAAATGGATTTGGAACTTTAAATATTATCAAGCCAACAATTCCTATTACTGCCTGTATAATTGCTGTCAGGATATGCCCGTAAACAGTTGCGTCTGAAACCTGCACAAAGTCCTTCTTCAGAACATTCTGAATCTTTTTTGGGAAATACTTTAAAACCCTATCAGCAAAGTCAGGACCCAACCTGAACAAGTAAAATGAGATGAATAAAATTATGAACAAGTCAAGAACTCTTTTTGGTATTGAAACAATGAAGTTCGTTATTGAATCAATAGTGAATGTTGTGATTGCCTGAATTCCCTGATCTATGTAAGGGGCAACATTAAGGTTGTATTGGGCAAGAATATTTACCAAGTCAGAAGTCCTGATGAAGCTGTAAACATTGAATGATTCCTTTAGGATTATTGACACGATAAAATAAACAGGAATTAAGATAAACAAAGTTATTAGCAAGCACATTATTGCTGAAACCACAACCTCATTCTTGATGTACTTCCTAAGCTTTTTGTAAATTGGGTAAAAAAAGTATGTCAAGAACAAAGCCCATAGTATCGGCATAAAATAAGGCTTCAAAAGCAAGTAGGTTAAAACTAGAATAATGAGAAAAATAAACGGCACCAGATATTTATGATGATTTTTAAAAATAGACTCATCCATGCATCATTAACTACATTGGATGTTTATAAAATTAACGTTTATAAACTTTTCTAAAACTTTATATAAGCTGTTGTGTTCAATATATCATGATGAGATCAACCATTGGATTGGTGGAAGAAGTTGAGATTAAAGGCCAGAAAATAAAGGCTAAAATCGATACAGGAGCAACAAGAAGCTCAATTGATTTGAGCCTGGCAGCTAAATTAAGCTTAGGCCCGATTGTCGGCATTAGAAGCTACAAAAGCGCTTTAGGCAGGCATACAAGACCTGTAATCCAGGATTATGTCCTGATTGCCGGCAAGAAAGTAAAGGCCAGATTTAACTTAATCTCAAGGAAAAGCCTGAAATATAAGATATTAATTGGCACTGGAGTCTTAAAGGCTGGAAATTTTTTGATTGATCCTAAAAAATGAAAATAGCAATAATAAGCTTAGGAAGCGAAAGCAGCTACATGATTGCCAGAGCATGCAAAAAATACTTTGATAAAGTTGACATGCTTGACATAAGAAGAATACAGATTGACACCAACACAAACGGCCTGCATGTTTATTACAATGAAAAAGAGTTAGAGTATTATGACTGCATATACGCAAGAGGCTCTTCCAGATACGCCATATTGCTAAGAAGCCTTACAACAGCCTTGAATGAAAAAAGCTACATACCGTTCAAGCCTGAAACATTTACAATAGGTCATGACAAGTTCTTAACATTGCTGCACCTGCAGAAAAATAACATACCAATACCAAAAACCCACGTTGCGGCAACAATAAAGTGGGCTAAAAAGATTCTTGATGACATTAAATATCCAGCAATAATAAAGACTCCTGCCGGAACTCACGGCAAGGGCGTAATGTTTGCTGACTCCAAGACAAGTGCAAAGACAATTATTGATGCTTTGGAAAGCTTCAAGCAGCCTTACATAATACAGGAGTTTGTTGACAGCAATGCCACTGATGTAAGAGTAATTGTTGCAAACGGAAAAGTAATTGGCTCCATGAAAAGAATAGCAGAACCAGGAGACATAAGAGCCAACATACATTCAGGCGGAAGCGGGGAAAAAATAAAGCTGACAAAAGAGCAGGAAAGCCTAGTAATTAAGGGCGCTAAAATTATTGGGGCTGATATCTGCGGCGTTGACATTTTGCAGGGGGTTAAAGATTATATCATAGAAATTAACTTAAGTCCTGGTGTGCAGGGCATCACTAAATTTACAGGAATAGATGTTTCTGACGGCATTGCAAAAGCCCTTTGTGAAGCAGCAAAGGAATTCATAAAAAATAAGAAGAAGTCCCTTGAAGATGCTGTTGTAAACCAGACAAATGCCAAAAAGAATAAAGACTGAATTTAACAGTTAGTTTTATAAATCTTTAACTTTCTTTAGTTTTATGAAAGTTGCAGTATTGTACTCAGGAGGCAAGGATTCCACTTTAGCTATTGAAAAAGCAAAGGAATCAGGCTGGGAAATTCAATATTTATTAAGCATAAAGCCAACAAGAAAAGACTGCTACTTATTCCATTACGCAACTGTTGAGCATACTGAAAAGCTGGCAAAAATTCTTGGCATAAAACATTACTTGCTGACTTGCAATGTGGCAGATCCTAAGAAAGAAGCTGCTATTGTGAGGGATTTTGTTGTTAAAAACAGAGTAGATGCATTAATATTAGGCGGAACTGGCTTGCAGGAAACCCAGTTAAGAAGCTTGCAGGAAGCCTTAATGCCGTTTAAGATAGAAGTATTTGCAGCTCATGCCGGCTTGGACCATGACCAGGTTGTTAGAGAAATGCTTGACAAAGGCTATGAAATCATGATTACTCAGGTAGCTGGCGACGGTTTAACAAAGTGGCTTGGCAAGACAATTACAAAACAAAACTTTAACCAATTTGAAAAAGAATCTGCTAAATACGGATTCCACATTGGCGGCGAAGGCGGATATTATGATACTTTAGTGCTAAGTGCTCCATTGTTCAAGAAAAGATTAGAATTAATTAATCCAACAATGATAATAGATGGTGAATGCACAGGCCATATTATAGCTGACAGCAAAGCAATAGAGAAAAGCTTATTAAAAGCAAACTAATCTAATTCTTGATGGAAACAATCTGGATATTCATAACTGTTTGGATTGCCATGATTTCTGCATCTTTCTGGGAGGCTTATGCTGAAGGCCCTAATGCCTGGGCAAGAGCAATGTACACCTGGAGAATAAAAATTGCCAAAGGCGTTGTGCTAACAGGCTATCATTTCTTCCTGTTCTTCATTACATACCCTGTTTTGATAGTTGCCTTGCCATTGGTTGTTGCTGGATTCTCATGGCAATTATTTGGAATTCTGGCATCTGCCCTATTTACAGGCTATATAATAGAGGATTTCTTCTGGTTTGTCGTAAATCCGAAATTCAGCTTCAAAGATTTTAATGCTGACAAAGTTGACTGGTATCCATGGCTGAGAATTTGGAAAATACAAATACCTTGGGGTTATATATTGGGCGTTATAATTGCACTATTATTTTGGTGGTTTTTCTGGAAGTAATATTTTCTCAACGCCTTTTAGATTATCAACCAAGAAATCCGGATTCTCTTTTAACAAAGTTTTAGCATTGTAATTTCCAGAAGCAACTGCAATAGTTTTTGCTTTAGCCCTTTTTCCGGCTTTTACATCGTAAATAGAATCTCCTATCATGAATTCAGGCTTTAGTCTTAATATTTTTCCGGCTTTTATTATTACATCAGGGGCTGGCTTGCTTCTCTTGACATCATCATAGCCAACTAAAGCATCATATAAATTATTTTTAATGCCTGATTTTTTTAAAAATCTTACAATTGTTTCATGCTTTGAATTTGACACAATGGCAATCTTATAATGCCTATTTAACTTTTTCAAAATTACTTTAGCATTAGGATAAGCTTTAACAGATTTTATCAGCTCATTATGTACAAAGTAATTGTGCAAATCAACTATTTCATTTAGAAGATTAATGTTCTTGCTTCCAGAAATGGCTTTAGCAACTTCTATTTTAGGCTTTGAAAAATGCTTATGAAAAAGCCTGGCTGTCTTTTCCTTGAATCCAAGCTGCTTTAAAGCTTTATTATAAGCAAGAATATGGGCCTTATCAGAATCTATTAAAGTATGATCCATGTCAAAGCAGATTAGTTTCTTATTCATGTTTTCTCAAAAATGTCACAAGCCAAAAAATAACCAAAGCTATTAAAAATAAGTAGATAACAGCTGCTGCATTGCCTATTCTTGTGGCTAATTTCTCTTCTTTTTCAATCTCTTTTTTTGTCAGGTTGTTCATGGAAGAGTCAGGAAACTCTATAATTGTCCTGGCAAGAGTCTTTGAATTCAAATCAAAGTAAATCTTTTCCGCATACTGGCTGTGGCTGACAACATGGTAGCTTTCATGGGCTAAAATATTGACAAGAAACATGCCCGGCATTATAATTATTGCTATGGAGGCGGCAAGCAAAAACATCTCTAAGTAAAACTTGTGCTTTTTTTTCATTCTGCCTCTTTTTCAATAAAGCTTTTTTATTGGTATAAAAATGTTTTGAAAAGCTTTAAATAAGTTGCAATAAGGAAAGCTATATGCTGGAGTTGGGCAACTTGGTGGCTCAGTAGTCTTGAAAACTACCGCCTTACGGCATGCAGGTTCAAATCCTGCCTCCAGCGCTTATATCCAATTTAAAAGCTCTAAACAAAATTAATATTTAAACTTCCTTTCATAACTTTTATGGTCAAACCATTCAAGAATTGCAGATATTAATTCAACCTCATTTTCTGATGTTATAGTGTATAATAATCTCCATCCTTTTGGCAAATCATACTTCCAAAGATTATTTATGCTATACTTAATTACATATTCTTTTGGAAACAGTCTCTTAGGAATTTGAATACCGCAAAAGGCATTTTCCTTCAAATCTTTTACAGCCTTAATAATGCCCTTCTTTATAAAATCATTATCTGAAAGCTTATTATAATTATTTTCAAGTTCGTCTGATATAAAAAGAACTTTTGAGGGTTTAATCATACTTTAATTTCTTTTCTATTGGATAATCTTTTGGCTAAAGCAGGATTCCAGATATACGCAATTTTTCCCTCTTTGTCAGAAGCTATCTTATTTATGCTTTCTAAATAATCCAATATAACCAAAAATGTCTGCCACATAACTTTTTTAGGCAAATTTTTCCATAATTCAGTCCTGTTCCATTCTCCGCTGTTTTTTTCTATAGTTTCCTCTACCATCATCACAGTATCTAATGTTGGAGATCTCGTGAATAAATTTTCAGTATTTTTTTTATTTACAGATTGCTGCATATTATTTAGTATATCAATTGATATATAAATGTTTGGGTTTTATTTTTAAGTGCTAAAGAATTCCAATACAGCGCTTAATTTCTTAACCACCTTATATAAGCGTAAAGAAGTATAGACCAGTTAATCATGTTCATGTTAATTTTGTAAGCTGTTTCAATTCCCCTCCTTATCTGCTCCACATTAGAAGCTATGTTATCAACAGCAGCTAACTTATCAGCAGATATCCTTACTCTCACTCGCTCTACTTTTAGATTATTCATATGCTCTTCCAGAGTCCTGTGCAAGAAAAATCCTTCAGACATTCCCTCGCTCAATGATTTTATTGCTTCAAGCTGGACTTCATTTATGATATCCTGGCAATTAAACCTGAATTCGTTGCTTCTTAATATCTTAACAAAGAACTCATTTAGTTTCTTATTATAGCTAATCTTTTCTTCCTTGCTTTTTAAAGAGCTTAGATTATTCAAAACATCAACAGCTTCCAAAGCAAATTGATTCTGCCAAGATGATATTTCTTCAGTAAATTCCAAATCCTTGGCTAAATTTTCAGGCATGGCTTTTAAAATATTATAAGCCCTTTGCAGGCTTATTAATTCAAAATCAGAATCCTTGGTTAAAGCCAGCTTTACAATTTCCTGCATTGTCTGCTCTATCAAGTCCAAGGCATTTTTGATTGCCTGCTTGTCTTCATCAGAAACGAATAAGTATGAAAAGTGCTCTTTCAGCTTTTCCTCAGCTATAGGAAGTTTAAACTTGTCTTTAATAACTCTGACTATAGGCGTGCTTTCAATATCAGCTGTTTTCTGCGTTAAATCCCTTAAACTATGAATATATAGCATATTATCCATAAATTCACTATAATAAATAAAAATTTAAAGTTTTCTAAGAGTTACAAGTCAAATCCTATTATTAAAGTAGCTTCATCTTTCAAGTTAAGATTGAATTTTTTAACCAGATATTCATGAACTTTAATGCCTGGGCATGAAGAAACTACGTTATTGGCATTTATTTCCTTGAAGTCAACAGGAGGAAACAATATTGTTCCATCAAGATTTAATGCAACCTCGCCATGCGGGCCCCTAAAATCAGAAGTATGAGTTAGAATTAAGACAAAGCTTCTTCTTATGGCTTCCCTGACTCCAAGATTTTCCCTGTCTTCCAGGCTTTCAATAGCTTCAATATCCTGATTGGTTAAAACATTTATATTGGCAAGTCCTTTAATAATTTTAAGCTTTTCAATGATTTCATTCAAAGTGTCCATGAAATAAAGCTAAAAATAATATTTATAAACCCTGGTTTTCTCATAAACCTATGACTAAGAAGGACAACAAGAAAGCCAAAATTCTTATGGCTGTTTTTATAGCAGTAATAATGATTGCAGGAACAATAGGCTATATATTTACAGACTCTGGCAGCAATCAGAAAGTGCCTCCAATAGAAACAGTAAATGGCTACAAATTTTATGAAACCGATCAGGGAATTTATGTTGTTGACTATAATGGGCAGTTAATACCAATAAATTATCTGCCAAGCCAAATTTCCGATATAGAAATCCAGGATATAATTTTAAATTCCGGGTTTGTTTACTTGCTGTATAACCCATCAAGCGATGTCAGCATAGACTGGCCTTTGCAGAAGATTGCCAGCATTTTAACCATAAAAGGAACAAAGGTCAATCTTGCGTGCACAACAGAAGAAAAATGCGGAGATATTCCTGTAATAAAATGCAATGACAAGCAGTCAATAATTGAATTCAGGCCTGGGAATGAAATAAAAATATTTTCAGAAGATAATTGCCTGGTTTTGGAAGGAAGTGAAGAAGACATTAACAAGCTTTCAGACAAGATTGGGCTTAAATTATTAGGAATTATTTAAATCTTATTTTTAATAAAGCAAAAAACATGTTCGGGATTGCTTTATGCATCTTAAGCTTTGACTCTTTCCTGTCAGACCATACAGTCGGAACTTCAATAACGCTATAGCCTTTCTTCTTCAGCAAATACAGAATATTAACGTCAAAAGCCCAGCCCCTGACAACCAAATTATTCATGATATTGTTAATTGCTTCTTTCCTGAATACTTTTCCGCCACATTGGGTGTCTTTAAAATTCAAGCCAAGCATTAGTCTTGTTAACATATTGAAGCCCCGGCTTGCCACTACTCTTGTTACTGGCTGTTTTCTTAATATTTTAGATTCCTTAAGATATCTGGAAGCCATTGCGCCGCTGTTATCGCCTATTTGGTCAATAAGCTCGTTTAAAGCAACCGGGCTTGTAGAACCGTCAGCATCAACATAACATACTAATGACCCTTTAGCCACTTTAAAACCTTCAATGACTGCGCCGCCTTTTCCAATTGACCGTCTTATGTCAACAAATCTCACTTCCTTATTTTTCCTGGATATTTCAGATACAACTTCAAGCGAATTGTCTGTGC
>CAYRAU010000008.1:4585-17330 GCA_964422525.1 Candidatus Woesearchaeota archaeon | reverse complement strand
GTTCAAATAGCTTTTAAGATAAACTTGAAGCTGGAACATCCCGTCCGGTCCACTTACACAAAACAAAATGGAAGAAATAAACATAGAAAGACACGTATTAGTACCTGAGCACATAAAATTAACTAAAGAGGAAAAAGAAGAGTTGTTAAAAAAATTCAACATAAGCTTCAAGCAGATTCCAAGCATTCTAAAGAGCGACAAGGCATTAAAAAATTTTGATGTGAAGCACGGGGATATCATAAAAATAATAAGAAACAGCCCTGTTATTGGAAAGTCTATTGCTTACAGGGGCGTAAAGGAATAAAATGGTTCAAGGCTACAAGACTTTAATAAATAATTATTTTAAGAAGCATTCTTTCGTAGAGTCAAACATAAAAAGTTTTGACAATTTCATAGAAAAAGGCATGCAGCAAATTGTTGATGAAGCAAGCGAAATAATTCCCACAATTATTCCGAGCGGAGCAAAGGACTTCAAGATTAAATTCGGCAAGATTGAAGTTGGAAAGCCTGAACTGACAGAAGCTGACGGAAGCAAAAGAGACATTTTCCCAATAGAAGCAAGATTGAGAAAATTAACTTATTCAGCCCCAATTTACATGGATGTCAAGGCTTATTTTGACGGCGTTGAAAGAGAGTCATTTACCACAAAAGTCGGAAAGATTCCAATTATGCTGAAAAGCAAACACTGCCACTTGTCAGGACTAAGCAGAGAAAGCTTAATCCAACAGGGGGAGGACCCTGATGATCCGGGAGGATATTTCATACTGAACGGAAATGAAAGAGTCTTGATTATCGTTGAGGATTTGGCAAGCAACAGGCTGTTTGTTGAGAAAACAAAGACGGGCCCAAGCAAGTATGTTGCAAGATTATTCTCGGAAAAAGGAAGCTACAGAGTTCCGCATTCAATAGAGCAGATGAGAGACGGAACAATTTACTTGAGCTTTACAAGATTCAAGAGAGTTCCAGTTATTCCAATCATAAAAGCATTGGGCTTGTTTAAAGACCAGGATATTGTCCAGGCTATCTCTCAAGAAAAGCAGTATGATTCAATTTTCATAAATCTTTACCAGAATGTTGAATTAAAAAGCCATGATGACGCTGTTGAGTTTTTGGCAAAGAGATTTGGAGTCACGCAGATTAAAGAGCAGAAGGTTGACAAGACATTTGAGATAATTGACAGGTTCTTGCTTCCTCACCTTGGAACAACTCCAAATGACAGATTGGCAAAAGCCCATAATTTATGCAGATACATCAAGAGCTTCCTGACTGTTGCGCAGGGAAGTGCAAATGTCATAGACAAGGATCATTATTCAAACAAAAGGTTAAAATTATCAGGGGACTTGCTTACAGACTTGTTCAGAGTTAACTTGAGGGCATTAATACAAGATATGCTTTATAATTTTCAAAGGCTGGTAAAAAGAGGAAAGTTCCAGAGCATTAAGATCATCATAAGAGACCAGTTATTGACTTCAAGAATCAAAAGCGCAATGGCCACTGGAGTCTGGGTAGGAAACAGAAAAGGAATAAGCCAGAATATTGACAGGACTGATTTCCTCGCAACTTACAGCCATCTGCAGAGAGTTGTTTCTTTATTGAGCTCAAGCCAGGAGAATTTTGAGGCAAGAGCCCTGCATGGGACTCATCTTGGAAGATTATGCCCTATTGAAACCCCTGAAGGTTCTGTAATCGGGTTAAGAAAAAATTTATCGTTATTATGCAATATTACTCAGGAAGAAGTGGCTGAGGATAAAGTCAAAAAATCCCTGGAGGCTTTGGGCTTAAAACCTGTTTAAAATGGTTGATGTATTTTTAGATGCAAAGTTTATTGGAACAGTTCAAGATATCAATGATTTCATTGCCAAAGTAAAAGATCAGAGAAGGCAGGGAAAGATATCAAAATCATTGAACATATTTTATGATGACCAGTTTGACCAGATTCACATTGATTTAAGCAAGGGAAGAGCAAGAAGACCTTTGATTGTAGTAGAGGACGGCAAGTCAAGATTAAATCAGGAGCACATTCAGAAAATAGAAAGCAAGGAATTAGCCTGGGATGATCTTGTAAGGGACGGAATAATAGAATACATTGACGCTGCTGAAGAAGAAAATGCCCTTGTTGCTTTGGATGAAGAAAGCCTGACAAAAAATCATACTCATCTTGAGATAAGCCCTGTTGTTATTCTGGGATTATGTACAAGCTTGATACCATACTCAAATTTTGGAGGTTCCTCAAGATTAATCAGGGGAAGCAAGATTCAAAAGCAGACTCTTGGATTGTACGCAAGTAATTTCCTTTTAAGAATGGACACAGATGTTTCTCTGCTTCACTATCCTCAAAAGCCGATTGTCAAAACTTTCATGCATGACATATACAAAGATGACAATCATCCAGCAGGACAGAATGTTGTTGTTGCTGTAATGAGCTATTCTGGCTACAACATGCAGGACGCAATAATTTTGAATGGCGGAAGCGTTCAGAGGGGACTTGCAAGATCAACTTATTTCAGGCCTTATGAGTGCGAGGAATTAAGATATCCCGGAGGATTGGTTGATGAGATAGGAATTCCTGACAAGGATGTCAAGGGCTACAAAACTGAAAAAGAATACAAGCATCTGGAAAAAGACGGCATTGTTTACACAGGCGCTATCATTAATGATGAAGGCGTTATTGTCGGAAAATCAAGCCCTCCAAGATTTCTGGGCGATTTAGAAGAATTCAGCATCGCTGCATCCACAAGGAGAGAGTCAAGCACAACAGTTAAGCATGGTGAAGACGGCATTGTTGACATGGTTGTCTTGACAGAAAATGAGGAAGGCAACAGGCTTGTTCAGGTAAGATTAAGGCAGCAAAGGCCTCCTGAGATTGGAGATAAGTTTGCTTCAAGGCACGGTCAGAAAGGTGTCATAGGATTAATAATTCCTGAGAGCGACATGCCATTTACCATCAGAGGAATGAAGCCTGATATAATCTTCAGCCCTCATGGCATTCCATCAAGAATGACAATAAGCCATCTCATTGAATTAGTTGCAGGAAAAGTAGGAGCATTAACAGGAAAAAGAATTGACGCAACGACATTTGATTCTGCAAATGAGAATGATTTGAGAAAAACTTTGACTGACATGGGCTTTAAGGAAGACGGAACGGAATTTATGCATAATGGAATTACAGGGGAGCAGTTCAAGGTAAGAATCTTTATTGGCGACATGTATTATTTGAAATTAAAGTACATGGTTGCAAATAAGCTGCAGACAAGAGCATCTGGAAGAGTCCAGTTATTGACAAGGCAGCCAACAGAAGGAAGGGGAAAAGGTGGGGGCTTAAGGCTTGGAGAGATGGAAAAGGATTGTTTTGTAGCTCATGGCGCATCATTATTATTAAAAGAAAGATTTGACAGCGATAAGACAATAATTTATGTCTGCGAAAAATGCGGAATGTTTGGAATTCATGACAGCTTTAAGGACGTAAAGTACTGCACAAAGTGCGGCGGAAATGTTGATATAACCCCGATTGAATTGAGCTACGCATTCAAGCTTTTATTGGATGAATTAAAAGCAATGTGTGTATATCCTCAATTAAAACTGAAATCAAAATACTAAAATGGCTCAAGAATACGTGCATAGCAAGGTTGATAGAATAACATTTGGTTTGCTTAGCCCTGTTTATATCAAGAAAATGGCAAGCGCCAAGGTAGTTACGCCTGAATTATATGACAGGGAAGGATATCCTGTAGACGGCGGATTAATGGATGTAAGGCTTGGAATCATAGATCCCGGATTAAGATGCAAGACATGCGGACAAAGATTAAAGGAATGCCTTGGCCACTTTGGTTATATAGAATTGGCAAGACCTGTTGTCCATATTAATTACGTTAAAACTATTCTCGATGTATTAAAGAGCGTATGCAAAAATTGCGGAAGAATATTGATGACTCAGGACAGAGTTGCTGAACTGAATGAAAAAGTAAAAAAATTAAGCAATGCTCACCTGGCAAGAGGAAAAGCCAAAAAATTAGTTGCAGAGTTAAGGACAGTTAAGAAATGCCCTCACTGCAATGAAAAGCAGATTGGCGTCAAGTACGAGAAGCCAAGCGACTTTATGGAAGGGGACAGAAGACTGACTCCTATTGATGTAAGGTCAAGGTTTGAAAAGATTCCTGATGATGATGTTGCTTTGCTTGGGTTAAATCCTGCTTATGCAAGGCCTGAATGGATGATTTTAACAGTGCTGCCTATTCCTCCGGTCACAGTAAGGCCAAGCATTACTTTGGAATCTGGGGAGAGAAGCGAGGATGACTTGACTCACAAGCTTGGAGATATTGTAAGAATTAACCAGAGCTTGTTTGAAAACATTAATGCAGGAGCGCCTGAAATCATTGTTGAGGATTTATGGGACTTGCTGCAATATCATGTTACAACATATTTTGACAATACTTTGGAAGCTGTTCCTCCTGCAAGACACAGGTCAGGTCAGCCATTAAAGACATTGGCTGAAAGAATAAAAAGCAAAGAAGGAAGATTCAGGCATAACCTGGCAGGAAAGAGAGTTAACTTCAGTTCAAGGACTGTTATTTCTCCTGATGCAAGAATTAAGTTTGATGAAGTCGGAGTTCCAAAGATTATAGCAATGGAGCTTACAATACCTGAAAGAGTTACAGAATGGAATATTGAATATCTCAAGGAATTTATCAAAAAAGGCCCAAAAGAATATCCAGGAGCTAATTATGTCTTGAATCTGGACGGAAAAAAGAAGAAAATAACAGATGATACTAAAGACCAATTAATAGAAGAATTGCAGCCAGGATATGTTGTTGAAAGGCATTTGATGAACGGCGATATTGCTGTATTTAACAGGCAGCCAAGTCTGCACAGAATGTCTATTTTAAGCCACAAAATAAAAATATTGCCTGGAAGAAGTTTTAGATTAAATCCAGCTGTCTGTACGCCATACAATGCAGACTTTGATGGTGATGAGATGAACTTGCATATTCCGCAGACAGAAGAGGCAAGAGCAGAAGCTGAAATGCTGCTTTACATTCCAAATCATATCATTACTCCAAAAAACGGCTTGAACATTCTTGGAAGCATTGAAGATTCAATAACAGGCTGTTACTTGTTGACGAAGGATATTAAAATGCCTAAGGAGCAGGCAATAGGAATCTTATACAAGATTGGCGTTGAAGACCTGCCTCATTTTAAAGAAGACACTGTAGACGGCAAAGAAGTTTTTTCAGCTTTATTGCCAAAGGACTTCAGCTATGTTGGCTCAACAAAAGATGACAAGGAAGTATTGGTAAAATCAGGCCTGCTTATTCACGGTCACATTGACAAGGCTTCCATAGGGGAGGAAAACGGGGGATTGCTAAGAAGCTTGTATGCCAAATACGGTGAGATAAGGACAATAAACATTATGACATTAATATTCAGGCTTGGAATAGAAGTCCTGCAGGATTACGGATTCACAATAGGTGTTGCTGACACTGATTTAGGCGATGAAATAGTCAAGAAGAATACTGACTTGATCAAGAAAGCTGAAGAAAGAGTAGTTGAGCTGATTGAAGATTTAAGCAAGAACAGGCTTGAGCAGATGCCTGGATTGACAGACAAGGAAACATTTGAAAAATTAGCATTAAAAGTCCTTAATAATGTAAGAGACAAGATAGGCGACAATGTCTTGCAGAGCGTTAATGAAAAAAATGCAGCTGTTTTAATGGCAAGGTCAGGCGCTGCAGGCAATCTATTGAATCTTGCTCAGATGAGCGCTTGCGTAGGCCAGCAGGCTATGGGTGGAAGCAAGAGAATAGAAGCTGGATATAGAAACAGGACATTGTCTTATTTTGAGAAAGGAGCTTTGACAGCAGAGGCTAAAGGCTTTGTAGCCCGCGGATACAAATCAGGATTAAAGCCAACGGAATATTTTTTCCACGCAATGACTGGAAGGGACAGCCTGATGGATTCAGCATTAAGAACTCCTAAATCAGGTTACTTGTATAGAAGGCTTGCCAATGCGCTGCAGGACTTGAAGGTAGAGTATGACTTTACTGTAAGAGACGCAAACAAAAGAATTGTCCAGTTTAAGTATGGCGAGGACGGCATTGATGTAAGCAGAAGCGAAGGCGGAGTAATAAATGTTCAAAGAATAGTTAAAGAGGTTGCAAAGAATGCCTAAACAATTCAAGCAAGAAGATTACGGACTTCCGGAATATCTGTTTAATCAGGCTATTGAGAAATCCAAAGAAGCAAGATTAAAAGAAGAGCAGGTAGAGGAAGTTCTTAAAAGAGTTGAAAGAGAATATGAAAATGCCCAGATAAATCCTGGGGAAGGCATTGGCGTTGTAGTGGCAGAAAGCTTCGGAGAGCCCGGCACGCAGATGTCAATCCACAAGGATGAAAAAATTGTAATAAAAATAAACAATAAAGTAAAAAATGTAAAAATCGGTGAATTTGTTGATTCATTAATGGAACTCAAAGGTGCCTTAAAACTAGATAATCATTCTGAAATACTGCCTTTAAATGACCTGGAATTTTTTGTTCCCAGCTTAAACCATGAAGAAAGGATAGAATGGAAAAAGGTGTCAGAATGCAGCAGACATAAGCCTATTAGAAATTTAATTAAATTAAGAACCGCTTCAGGAAGACAAATAATAGCTACAGATAACCATTCTTTTGTAACAAGAAAGAACAACTCTATTGTAAAAATAAAAGGGTCTGATTTAAAGCTAAACGACAGAATACCTGTCATAAACAGCTTCAATACAGAAGCGCAAAAAACACTGGATATTGCCGACTTTTTAGAAAAGGACTATGCTTGTGAAGATGAAAAGGGATTTTTAGAAACTAAGCACAACGCAAAGCCAATCCCAAGGCTTATTGAGCTAAACAAGGATACTGGCTGGTTTATTGGAGCTTATCTGGCAGAAGGAAATGCTCTAGTTGGAAGCACTTCCATCTCAAATTTGAATGATGATTACATTAATAATGCGAAAGCCTTTTTTAATAACATGAACTTGGATTATACAGAGGATTTTCATCATAGGGGCTTTGCTTTTAGCAGAGATTTGAAGGCCAATTCCACATTGCTGTCACAATTTATCATTTCATCATGCGGCAGCGGCTCTAAATTAAAGAGAGTTCCTGACTTTGCTTACAATGCAAGCAATGAGTTTGTTTCAGGGCTATTAAGGGGCTACTTTGACGGCGATGGAAACTTCCATGTTGATAGGGACATGATAAGAGTTTCTTCAAATTCAAAGCAGCTAACTGACGGAATTGCTTTATTATTGTCAAGATTTAAGATATTTTCATACAAAATTAGGGATAAGAAAGGGCAATATTGGCTGTTGATTCCGTATAAATATGCCCCTTTATACTTGGCTAATATTAATTCAGGAATAGAATATAAAAGAAGAGATCTCGAGCTTTTAGCGGAAAGGGCAAGGAAATTCTGGAATGAAAAATCCCAGGATTATACAGATATGATTTCCGGTTTTGGAACTATATTGGCTGATGTTTCAAGAAAACTTGGATTAATGACAAGATATGTAAACAGCGCGACAAAAAGGCAGAGAATAGGAAGAACGGCATTATTCAGGCATATAAAGAATTTTGAAAAAATCTCAAAAGAGAAAAACATCGACATTGCAGAAGAATTAGAGATTTTAAACAGGATGTTCAATTCAGATGTAATATGGGATGAAATTGTTGAAATTGAGGAAGTAAATTCTGCCAATGAATATGTCTACGATTTAAGCGTTCCAGGACTGGAAACCTTTACAACTTTCGATGGAATAATCACTCATAATACCTTAAACGTATTCCATTTTGCAGGTGTAGCTGAAATGGCAGTAACATTGGGTCTACCAAGATTAATTGAAATATTTGACGCAAGAAAAACTCCAAGCAGCCCAAGAATGACAGTTTACTTGAAAAGAGGGTATGCAAGAGACATAACTGAGGTAAGAAAAATAGCTGCACAGATTAAGGAGACAAAGCTAGGCCACATTGTAACTGAATTCTCAATCAATCTTTCAAAGCTGAGAATAGAATTAGCATTAAACAAGGCTGTAATGAGGGATTTAAGAATAACAGAGGCGCAATTAGTTAAAACACTGCAGGAAAGCCTTAAGAACACTGAAGTTAAAGAATACAAAGAGTACATAACATTGACTCCTGAAATGAAGGAAAATAATATTTCTGAATTATACCAGTTAAAAGAAAAATCCAAGGATTTGCATATAAAAGGCATCAAGGGAGTTAAGCAGGTTCTTCCTATAAAGCAAGACACTGAATTCGTTGTTATATGCAGCGGAACAAATCTTAAGGATGTCTTGAAGATAGAAGGGGTTGATGAAACCAGGACAACAACAAATGATCTTTTTGAAGTTTTATCTGTTCTTGGCATAGAAGCAGCAAGAAACGTCATTATCAGCGAGGCTGCTGACGTCATTAAAAATCAGGGCCTGGATATTGATATGAGGCATATAGTATTCCTGGCTGATGTTATGACAATGTCAGGAAACATAAAAGGCATAACAAGATCCGGAATAACAAGCGAGAAGGAATCTGTGCTTGCAAGGGCAATTTTCGAAACGCCTATAAAGCATATTGTTAATGCCTCTTTGGTTGGGGAAGTTGACCAATTGAATTCAGTAATCGAAAATGTTATATTAAACCAGCCTGTTCCTATAGGCACAGGGCTGCCTGATCTGGTTGCCAAGATGAAGAAGAAAGAATAAAATGAAAGACATAAAAGAAATTATCAAGGACAAGAAATTAATTATAGGGGCTAATCAGGTGCTTAGCATGATGAAGAATGAAAAGATTACAAATGTATTAGTTTCAAGCAATTGCCCAGAAGCATTAAAGAAGGATGTAGAGCATTACTCTAAAATCTTTAACATCAAAGCAAGCAAAATTAATGAAGACAGCAAGGAACTGGGAGTTATCTGCAAGAAACCATTTTCAATAAGTGTTATAGGATGGTAAGTTTAGGAAAATACAATCTTGAAGTTATTAACCACATTAATATCTTTGAGAATATTACAAAAGCAAGAGTCAAGGACTGTTTTATAGATGGAAATAATAAATTCGTTTTCATTGTTAATAAAGAAGATATTGGCAGGGCCATTGGCAAGAATGGAATGAATCTCAAAAGAGTTGAGAACGTCCTAAAAAAAAGGATTAAGGTTGTTTCATTCTCAGACGATGTTAAGGAATTTGTAGTAAGCTATTCAAACCCTGTCAAGGTAGAGGGAGTAACTGCCAATGACAACATTGTTGAAATCAAAGTTAACGGCATGAGAGAAAAAGGCTTGCTTATCGGCAGGGATAAAAAGCATCTGGAAGCTCTAAAGCAGATATTAAAAAAATATTATAATATTGAAGACGTCAAAATAGTTTAATGTATTGTGTTAAACCCTTCTAAATTAACTCTTTTTCCTTCTTTTCTTAGTGCTTCTCGCCTTTTCTTCTCCCAATTATTAAATCTCTCCTCGCATCCTACTTGTCCAGCAATCCCTATGACTAGCAACCCAAGACCAGCTAAAGCTATACCCCCAGAAAGTGAAAAAATATCTGATTGCCTTTCATTTATCTTGTTTGGCAGAAGTTTCTCTTCTAACCTCATAAGGGGTGTTCTTGTGTCTGTTACAGAATAATTTTCTTCAGGATGTTCCTTATAATAACGAACACTTTTAATGTTCATAATATCATAACCAGCAATCAATGGTGCACCTACCATTAAAGTAGTAGCAGCAACAGCGAGTGAGAATCCTCCAACAATAGCGGCCTTCTCAAAAATACTATGAACAATTTCATATCTTTCCCGTATAGTTCTAAAATAGTTTTTAGACCAATTATTAGCTGGCATTTTATTCCTTTAGATCCCCATTAATTAAAAAGGACCTTGTTTTTATATAGCTTATATAATACATAAAATTTATAAATCTAACTTAAAGCTTATTAATATGGCAAATAAGTCAAGAGGCTTAAACTCCGGAAAAAAACTGAAAGAAAGAAGAAAAGGAGCTAGATGGCAGGATAAAAAATACTTAAGAAAATTATTAAATCTTAAAAAGAAATCAGATCCTCTTGGCGGAGCAAGCCAGGCGAAGGCAATTGTGCTTGAAAAAACCCAGAGAGAAGCCAAGCAGCCAAACTCTGCTATGAGAAAGTGCGTTGTATGCCAGCTTATCAAGAACGGAAAAAAGATTACTGCTTTTGCCCCTGGAAATAATGCAATTAAAATGATTGACGAGCATGATGAAGTCATTGTTGAATGCATTGGCGGCACAAAAGGAAGAGCCAAAGGAGATATTCCGGGAATCAGATGGCAGGTAATAAAAGTTAATGATCAAAGCCTTAATGCTTTATTAAAAGGAAGAATAGAAAAAGGTAGAAGATGACTGAAATAAAATTATTCAACAAATGGGATACAAACTTTCAAGTAAGCGATCCTGGACTAGTCCGTTACATTAACCTTACTCCGTTGTTAGTTCCAAAAACACAGGGAAGAAACGTTAAGGTTCAGTTCTGGAAGAGCAAGAATAACATTGTTGAAAGATTAATGGGAAAGTTAAAAGTTCCCGGGCATAGGAGCAAGAAGCATTTACTGAGTTCCGGCCACATTTCAAGCAAAGGAATTCATACTTACAAGCTGGTAAAAGAGACTCTTGAGCTTATTGAAAAGAAAACTGGAAAAAATCCTGTTGAAGTATTTGTAAGAGCTATTGAAAACGCAGCTCCAAGAGAAGAAATCACAACAATTGAATACGGCGGTGCAAGATATTCGCAGGCTTTGGAATGCGCCCCTCAAAGGAGAGTCGATTTGGCTTTAAAATTCATGGTTCAAGGATCTTACCAAAAATCATTTGGAAAGAAAAAATCAATTAAAGAGACATTGGCAGACGAGATAATTAATGCTTCAAACATGGAAACTTCAAGCGCTGCTGTTGCCAAAAAGCTTGAAATAGAAAGACAGGCTGACGCTTCTAGGTAAGCAAAAATATTTTTTTAGTATTGCAAAATATTTATAAATTAACCTCTTTCTCCACTATGCATGGCAGATCCAATTGCAGAGAAGGTAAGCAAGTTAATGAGAAATCCTGAGCATATCAGGAATATTGCGATAGCTGCTCACATAGACCACGGAAAATGCATTAATGGCGAATCTAGGGTTTTATTGGAAGACGGCAGCATACTCACAGCAAAAGAGCTTTTTGATTTGGCTGAAGGCACTGGAATTAAATTTGAGGAGAAAGACGACCGTATAATTTATGATGCTTCCAGGCTTAATTTGAACGTATTTTCTTTAAATAAGGATAGCGGCAATGTAGAGGTTAAGCCTATATCATTAGCTTGGAAATTAAGCGGCGGCAACATGATTAAATTAAAGCTAAGAAATGGTTTTAGCATTGCTACAACGCCAGAACATAAGTTTATCGTTTATGATAACATGGATTTCATAGAAAAAGATGCCGCAGATATAAGGCTTGGAGACAGGATAGTGGCTTCAAGAAAATTAAGCATTTCCGCTAAATTGAATTTTAAAGAGCATATTCTGCTGAAGCTGTCAGAAAAGAGATTCTATGTTAAGTTTAATGATCAATTTGGAAGCAGATTGAAACATTCAATATTAAATAATGATTTAGAAAATGTAGCTAAAAAAATAGGCACTGGACTAAAATTTAAATCTTTATACCATGGTGCTTGGCAAAACAGATATTTGCTAAAAGATGTTGTTGAATTATCAAAATTATTCAATCTAAACTTGATTGAAATTTATGACAATATTGACTTTATTGTTTATAGAAGCGGCGCTAGAAGGGGCAAAAGCTCCAATGCAATGTCTTTGCCAAAAAACTTTGAGAACTTCTTTTATTTGACAGGTTTGCTTTTTGGCGATGGTCATAATAAAAAATTTATAGTTGGTAAACCAAAGCTGGGCGAAAGATTTACTGAATTGTGTAAGGAGCTTAACATCAGCTTAACATTTAGGAGTTATGAAAATAGAACGCCTGAGATTGTT
This sequence comes from Candidatus Woesearchaeota archaeon, assembly GCA_964422525.1. Taxonomy (GTDB): domain Archaea; phylum Nanobdellota; class Nanobdellia; order SCGC-AAA011-G17; family CAYRAU01; genus CAYRAU01. Next base: position 5,308 of record CAYRAU010000008.1, on the reverse strand, counting down.
ACTAACCAAACTTTAGCGGAAATATTAAATTCGTTATTCGACTACCCGCTGACTAAAAAAGCTTATAATATAAAAATATCGGATTTGTTGCTAAAATCTCCTAAATTATATGCATCTAAATTCTTGTCCGGTTATTTCGATACAGACGGAAGCGTGGAAATAAGCAGAAGAGCAGTAACTATAAGCTCCGCAAGCAACAAAATGATTCATGACTTAAGTTTATTTTTATTAAGATTTGGTTGCATCCCAATTATAGAGAAGGATAATACAATAACGTTAAGCGGCTTGTCATTGGTTAAATTTTTGAAAGAAATTGGTTTTGGTTTGGAAGAAAAAGCCCTGAAGGCTCAGAGCATAATAAACGCAGTTAATGGAAGTGTTGTTTCTGACTTTATTCCTGTTAAAGTTATGGAAAACGGCTTAGTTTCTTTCCAAAAAAACTTTAACTTTAATAAAATTAATAAGATGGTTGATTTTTGCAATAGAAATAATATCTCTATTGAGAAGCTAAACAAAATTATTAGTCAAGATTTGGCATTTATTGAAGTTAAGGCATTAGAAGTTGTTAATGAGGAATTTGTATATGATTTCACAGTTCCAGATAATCATAATTTTGTAGCAGAAGGCATGTTTATCCACAATACAACGTTTTCTGATAATCTTCTTTTGGGCGCTGGAATGATTTCAGAGGAGCTGGCAGGCAAGCAGCTAGCTTTAGACTTT
>CAYRAU010000008.1:0-4575 GCA_964422525.1 Candidatus Woesearchaeota archaeon | reverse complement strand
GGTTCACAATTTGGAAGGAACAGATTATTTAATTAACTTAATTGACACGCCAGGACATGTTGATTTTGGAGGCGATGTAACAAGAGCCATGAGAGCAGTTGATGGCGCCATTATTCTTATAGATGCTGTTGAGGGCATTATGCCGCAGACAGAAACAGTTTTCAAGCAGGCATTAAGAGAAAGAGTAAAACCCGTTCTTTTTATCAATAAAGTTGACAGATTAATCAGGGAAGTTAAACTGACTCCTGAAGCAATGCAGGAAAGATTTATCAAATTAATAACAGAAGTAAACAAGTTTATTGAAGGCGTTGCCCCTGATGAATTCAAGCAGAAATGGAAAGTAAATGTTCAGGAAGGCAGTGTTTCATTCGGCTCTGCATTCCATAAATGGGCATTAAGCATTCCTTACATGCAGAAATACGGAATTACTTTCAAAGAGGTAATTCAGGCTTATGAAAATGACACTTACCAGGAAATAGCAAAGAAAGCTCCTTTGCACAGAGTTGTTCTTAATATGGTTGCAAAACATCATCCAGACCCAATTCACGCTCAAAAATACAGAATTCCAAAAATCTGGCATGGAGACCAGGAATCTGAAACTGGAAAATCATTGTTAACATGCAATCCAGACGGCCCTGTCGCATTTGTTGTAACTAAAATCGTTGTTGACAAGCATGCAGGAGAAATAGCAGCTGGAAGATTATTCTCAGGAACAATAAAGCAGGGCCAGGAAGTTTACATGAACCTGGCTAAAAGAAAAATAAGAGTTCAGCAGGTTAATATTTACAAAGGTCCATTAAGAATTAATGTTGATGAGGCTGTGTCTGGAAATATTGTTGGTTTGGTTGGATTAAAAGATGCTTATGCAGGAGAAACTGTTTCTTCAGAGCCAATGGAGCCTTTTGAGGCATTAAAGCATATATTTGAGCCTGTTGTGACAAAAAGCATTGAAGCTAAAAGGCCTAGTGACTTGCCTAAATTAGTGGAAGTATTAAGACAGGTAAACAAGGAAGACCCTAGCATTTTCATTGAGATTAATGAAGAGACTGGAGAAAACTTAATGTCTGGCATGGGTGAGCTTCATTTGGAAGTTATTGAAAACAGGATTAAGACTGAAAAAGGTTTGGATGTTATCACTTCTCCACCAATAGTTGTTTACAGGGAAGCTATTACTGGAAAAAGCCAGGAAGTAGAGGGAAAAAGCCCAAATAAGCATAACAAGTTTTACATTATTGTTGAGCCTCTTGAGGAAAATGTTTACCAGGCAATCAAGTCAGGGGAATTGTCAGAAGGAAGATTAAAGAAAAAAGACCAGGGATTTGTTGACAAGCTGGTTACTCTTGGCTATGACACAAAAACAGCAAAAGGCGTAAGGGAAATCTTTAACGGCAATTTATTGATTGATGCCACAAGAGGTATAGTTCACATTAATGAAGTCATTGAATTAATCTTAGATGGTTTTGAGCAGGTCATGAAAGAAGGGCCTTTGGCAAGAGACCCATGCATGAAATTAAAAGTAATCTTGAATGACACTAAACTGCATGAAGATGCTATTCATAGAGGGCCTGCCCAAGTTCTTCCTGCAGTAAGAGACGCTATAAGAGAAGCTATGATACAGGCTAAGGCTGTTATTTATGAGCCAATGCAGGTTCTTCAGATTGATGCTCCAATGCAGTTCATGGGCGAGATAAGCAAGCTTATACAGAATAAAAGAGGGCAGTTATTGAACATGGAGCAGGAAGGGGATAGGATTTCTGTTAAAGCAAAGATGCCTGTTGCTGAGATGTTCGGCTTAAGTTCAGACTTGAGAAGTGCTACAGGCGGAAGAGGCAACTATTACGTTGTTGACCAGGTATTTGAAAAATTGCCAATGGACTTGCAGCAAAAAATCATTAACAACATTAGAGCAAGAAAAGGCTTAAGCGAGAATGCTTAATAAATTTTTTATTAGTAAGCTTTATATAGTAGTGAAAATCCCTTTTTAATAGAAAGGGGTTATCTTATATTTCAGCTTTAAAAGGAGGCTTTACTTAAAAAATGGCTAAAGAAAAACCACACATAAATTTAGTTTTTGTAGGTCACGTTGACCATGGCAAATCTACAACTGTAGGAAGAATTATGTATGATTCTGGAATTTTGTCTGAACAGGAATACAGAAAGTTAAAAGACAAGGCTATAGAGCTTGGAAAGCCAGGTTTTGAATTCGCTTTTGTAATGGATAACTTAAAGGAAGAGAGAGAAAGGGGAGTTACAATTGACTTATCCCACAAGAAATTCTTAACTGACAAATATGAATTTACAATCATAGATGCTCCCGGGCACAGGGATTTCATTAAAAACATGATTACAGGAGCTTCACAGGCTGATGCTGCCGTTTTAGTTGTTTCAGCTGCAGAAGGAATTATGGCCCAGACAAAAGAGCATGTATTTTTATGCAAGACATTCGGCGTTGGACAGTTGATTATTGCTGTCAACAAGATGGATGTAGTAAACTTTGACAAGGCTAAGTTCGAGAAAGTAAAGCAGGAAATTTCAGCTTTATTGAAAACAGTTGGCTTTAACCCTGACAAGGTTCCTTTTATTCCAATCAGCGCATTTAAAGGGGACAATGTAGTCAAGAAAAGCGAAAACTTATCATGGTTTACCGGCAACCCATTAGTTACTCAGTTAAATGAATTAACTCAGCCAGAGAAGCCAACACAATTGCCATTAAGGCTTCCAATCCAGGATGTTTACAACATCACAGGAATTGGAGTTGTTCCAGTTGGAAGAGTTGAAACAGGCGTAATGAAAATTAATGACAAGGTTATAATTGTTCCAGGAAGAGAAGGCAGAGGTGTTACTGGTGAAGTTAAAACAATAGAAATGCACCATGAACAGGTAAATCAAGCTGAGCCTGGAGACAACATAGGATTTAACGTCAGAGGCATTGGAAAGAAGGACATAGCAAGAGGAGATGTTCTTGGCCATATAGACAATCCTCCAACTGTTGTTTCAGAGTTTACAGCGCAAATTATTGTATTAAACCATCCGAGTGTTATAACTGTTGGATACACTCCAGTATTCCACGTGCACACTAACCAGATAGCATGCAGATTTGAGAAGCTATTGCAAAAATTAAACCCTACAACAGGAGCTGTTACGCAAGAAAATCCAGACACATTAAAGACTGGAGATGCAGCAAGAGTTTTAGTCAAGCCAAGCAAACCATTGGTAATTGAGAAGCAGTCAGAGATTCCTCACATGGCAAGATTCGCCATAAGAGACGCTGGCGCTACAGTTGCTGCTGGAATGTGCGTTGATTACGCAAAGAAACAATAAGTTTCTTCTTTTTTATTTTTTTAAATTAAATGCGCTCTATCTTGAAGTATTTTTAAGTATTCTTCAAATTCTTTGTGAGAAACTCTAAGAAAGTGCGAGTTTACAAATCTTGCATCGTAAGCAGGAAATCCATAAAATTTAACTAAGAAACTTGTTGCAGCTTCTACATTTGGGTTAAAACTAGATCCACCATTTGGATTTTCAAGCTTTTTATATTCTTGAATAGCAGGTATAACAAAATCAAGCTTTAATCTAACTAACTCAACTAAAGTAAGATCAAGATCATAACATTTTTTTATGTATTCTATGCTATCATTAAGAGTTTCTTGCAGATTGTCCATTATTTATCTGTAGCTATCAATCCTTCTATTATCATCAGTCATTCTTTGGTAATTTCTTCCAGCTGCATAAGCTGCTGAAATAGTTGTAAAGCCAAAAATACCAATGCCTAATGCATCATCACTCTTTGTAAATTTATACACCCCATATAAGCTTAGAGCACTTGTTAATAAGAAACCTCCAACTATAAGAACTATTTCCATTTTACTATGCTTTTTGATTCTCTTTTCTAATGTCATTTTACCTTAATTTTAGCGGCGCGTACCCCGAGCCAAGAAACCGAGCCAGCAGGATCCCCACCGCAATCCAGGTCAGCCCCGCCGGAACTCGCGCCGAACCCAGCGACAGATTTATCATCTCTCATTGGTGCCCAATAATAAAGGCTGCCATCCCCAATATCCGCTCTTGGCAGCCCCTGTGATGTTGGATTTGACAACCAATAATCCAAACTTATTCCAGGAGTTTTATTCTCCATCAGGCAGTCTTCTAATAACTCTGAATTTTTTGGCTTCAATTTACCATTAATTGTTCTATGATTATAATTGATTTTTAGTTTATTGCCTGCAGTTTTGAAATCTGCATCCAGCCATTCAGCCCTGTAAGGGTTTCTTACTTCTGTAATATCTCCATAAATTGCTTTAAATTCATCATTTCCTGCTTTAAGCAGTTTTAGAAAATCACTAAATTCTATTAATGTCAACATTCTTGCATCTTCCTGATGCAATGCTTTATGAGCTTGGCTCCAGTTTTCTCCTAAATGACTTCTTCTTTTTGCAACATATAATTTATGCTGAGGCATGTAAACGTAATCTCCAGCATCAACAGCTTTTGAAGGAGTTGGATCTTTGGTTTTTCTTGGTTTTCTTTTTCCAGAGTCTTCCAAGTATTTCTTGTACGCTTCCTGCGTGTTAATGC
>CAYRAU010000007.1:1476-18388 GCA_964422525.1 Candidatus Woesearchaeota archaeon | reverse complement strand
GCTTTTGCAAAAGCACATTAAGGCTGATATAAGCTTGGAGTCCGAAAGATTAGACAAGCCTTACGGGGTTGATTATTATTTATGGCTTCCTGTAAAAAATCATTATGCGCCAACGCAGATGCAGCTAAAACTAGGCGTTGAATTCATTGACAGTTTAATCAAGAAAAAGCATCCGGTATTTGTCCATTGCAGAAACGGCCATGGCAGAGCTCCAACTTTAGTTGCTGCATATCTCATCAGCAAAGGCATGAAAATTGAGGAAGCTATTAAATTTGTTAAAAGCAAGAGACCTGTTGTTCATTTGAATGAAAGGCAATTAGCTTCTTTAAGAAAGTTTAAGAAAAGTTTGAAATATTAGTGTTTTCTAATTTATGCAGCTAGTCTTAAACTTAGTCCAAGACTTTTGCTTTTTCTTGCACCCATTTTCAGATTCATTTTTCCTTGCAATATTTCCAGTTGGTTTATTTGGGCTGTAGCTAATCCAGTAACTGTATGTCTGAAAGTATAGGCTGGCTCTTTATCTCCAAGAACAAACAATTTTTTTCCTACAGCATAAACAATGCTTCCTTGGTATTCAACAAGATGCCTTATAGAAAAGTTTTGCTGGTAGAAATAAGCAATTTCATATGTGCTGTTATTTAAAAAATAGTCTTTGTATCCCTTTCCTATTGCTAAATCTTCTTGCTCCCGTATGTTTCTTTTGAAACTATTACCATCTAATACTCCTGTTAATTCTTCGTATGCATCTGAGACCTCTTTATCATGATATCTTGGGATTACAAGACCCGAGCTTTTGTCAATCTCATGTATTATTCCAACACCGCCTAAAAGAACTCTATTATTTCCTACATTAATTGAAAGAAATAGATTGTAATTGTCTTTCTCCCAAAGTGTTCTAGTTATGCCGCCTCTGTAAACAGTTATTGCTTGAGGATGGTTCACATTAGGATGATCTAATCTATCATAATCAAGGATAAACAAGAATTCTTCATCACCTGTTAGTCCTGTAATTCTGCATCTGTGGGTATATAAGTCAGTGCAATTGTCTGGTTCTACTCTTACAATTTTATCTGGATTACGACCTCTATTATTATCAGGAATAAATACATCCGATCTTATAGGCGCATAAACTGCTCCTCTTGAAACAGCTAAGCTCCCAACACTGGGATTATCATTATACCAAACTCGTCCAGTAAGCAGTTCTCTTATTGATTGATCATTAGAATAAAGCCCTATCTCATCTGAACCAGTACATATTAATATTTTATCTTCAAGAGATACTGGATGATGAAGATATACCGATGCATGACCTAAACCTCTAGGTTTTCCATAATACCATAAAAAAAGCCTGCCTTCATTAGGATTTTGCCTTCCTGTACTTATTAGAAGCAATTGTTCAACTGGTTCTTGTAGTTCTGAAAGCATTTTATAAAACTAATGAAAAAAATATATAAAACTAGTTAAATTTACCAAGTCTTCAAATAGTTAATTTTAAAAGCTATAATGTTAACTATAGTTTTATGAGATACATAAGGCAGACAGCTCTTAGGGAAATAGGGGAAATAGGCCAGAGAATACTTAATGATAAGATAGTTACAATAGTCGGGATTGGGGCTTTAGGAACAAATGCAGCTTCATTATTGGCAAGAGCCGGCGTAAACTTAAAATTAATAGATGACGGCTATGTTGAAAAGCACAATCTGCAGAGGCAGGTATTATTCACAGAAGAGGATATTGGAAAAAGCAAGGTGGAAGCTGCAAAACAGCATCTGCAAAAGATTAATTCTGAAATAAGAATAGAAGCTTATGACCTGTTTTTGACAGAAAATGAAGTTGATATTTTAAGAGCTGATTTAATTCTAGACTGCCTTGATAACATGAAGACAAGATTTATAATAAATAATTATTGCTTAACCCATAATATTCCGTGGATTCATTCAGCTGCAATAAGAACTAAAGGAACTGTATTTAATATGATTCCTGGAAAGGCTTGTTTAAACTGCCTTTACAGCAAAGAGGCTGATCTGGAAAGATGCAGCGAAGTGGGAATTCTAAACACAATTGCAAGCGTTATTGGCTCCATACAGGCAACCCAGGCCATTAAGATTCTCCTGGACAAGGATTATGAAGAAGACTTGATAAGAGTAAATATATGGAGCAACACTTTAGACAAAATAAAGGTTGCGAGAAATCCAAACTGCGAAAGCTGCCTGCTACAAAAAGCTATATAAATAAGAAACACTTTCCATTATCATGAATGCTTTAAGATTAGCTGATTTTTTATTCTTTAGGCTGATTAGCAGAGGCTATGTGATATTTATTAAGTGTCACTAGGCCTGTTTTGATTTTCTTTTCAAATTTTGAGGTGTTAAAATGGGTCAAGAATGCATATATCTTCATGAGGTTGTAACAAACCCCTTATGTCCGGGGTGTATTGAGAAACAGGTTAAAAACTGGCTTTCTAAGAAAGACAAAACTGTTGCTGAAAGGCTTCCAAGGTTTTATGAAGAATCTGACAAGGGAGTTACATGCACTTCATGCGGAAAGACAATGGATGTATGCGCTTACTGCTATACTGAAGATATAAGGTTCTGGCTTAATCAGGTCAAGCCTGAGATAGAAGAGGAATTTTTGACGCAGTTCAGTCTTATGATAAATATTTAACAAGGTTTAAATATCTTTTTTTTATAGTAAATGCATGGTAAAAGTATTCATAGAAAGATTTGACAGGAATGAAGAAGTAGAAGCAAGCAATGTAAAAGAAGTTTTTGCCAAGCTCAATATTAATCCTGAAACAGTTCTTGTTGTTAGGGACAATGAACTTTTATTGCATGAAAGCAAGTTAAACAGGAATGACAGCTTGAAACTGTTAAGCGTTATTTCCGGCGGTTAAGTTCTTTCCAAGTAGCTCATGCATAATTCTTTAAACACTCTCTCCAAGATTTCTAAGTCCTGCCTGCAGTGCTCTTGAATCTCTTCAAACTTTCCTTCTTTATACAGTCTTTCAACTTCGCTTCCAGTTACTCTTGGCTTGTTTATGTCTATGTTATTCATCTTTCCCAATATTTCCAGGTTAGGATTGATAAAAGTCCCATAATGGGAGAAAAACTGCATTGTATCAAAATGATTTGAATTTTTCATATTCCATTTGTTTGTGTTTATGTCAACAGTTATCCTTACCTTGTTTACGCATGACCTTAATATCAAGAAAGGAACGTCAAACCCATAGCCGTTGTGCGTTACAACCACGCTTCCTGAATTATTGCTTAGGAATTTCCATAATTCTTCAAGAATATGCTTTTCATCGCCAAAAAAAATAATTGTTTCCTGGTTTAATGGCTTAAGACCTATGTTTATTATCTTGCTGTAGTTAGGGTCAAGACTTCTTGCTTCCCTGCTGATCTTCTTGTCCATCAGATAGTTCTTTATATCCTCATGCTTAATCTCTGTAGGAACTGTTTCTATGTCAAGCATTATGTAGTTTCTCATAAACTAACTAAGAATAGAAAACTTATAAATGCTGTCATTGGATTTTGCACTGCAAATATTTATATACTACGAACTTAAAATAGCTTTATGGAAAAAAAGAGGATTAAGCATCCTAAAATTTTAAATAAAAAGGCTGCAAAAAGGCCAAAGGTATTAACAGCAGCTTCAATAATGTTTTTTGTTGGCGGCATAGTAAGCCTTATTGCTGTATTAATATTAATGTTTACGAGCAACACAATCATTAATGTTCTTAACGAGCCTGATGCCCCAAAGAATGCATTATTCATAGCATCCACGTTCCTGCTTCTTCTTATAGTAATTTCATTGATAGTTGGAATTCTTGATATAGTTGCAGGTTATGGCTTATGGAAAATGAAAAAGTATGGTGGAATTGTTGCTTTAATAAGCGCTATTGTAAGTTTAATAATAAGCCTGCTATTCATATCAGCAGATTATGGCTTCTCATTTGTTTATAATTTGGTTGAAATAATTCTTCTTATACTTGGCTGGAATTATTTATCTTAAGACCAAGACAGTTAATTTGTAGATTATTATTGGCAGTATCATTAACTGCAATATTGGCAGCAGGCCAACGTTTAACCATGGGATTATTGGCATGTAATTATTATAAGACCAGTTATTTAATGCATAGACATTTATGTATTCTACAAAAGCTGCAACTGCAAACCCAAAAAATAAAATAAAAATATAGTCTTTAGCTTTTGGATTGTATATCCATTTAAAATTATTATTTATCAATGCCAATATCAAATACACTATTATCATGAATGCAGCATCATAAAATGTGGCAATGAGCAAGATTAACAGGAAAGTGTTATGGGGAGCGCTTCCGGGAGTGTAAGCCAAACTATGTATGCTTTCCCACAAAAAATGCATTAAAAAACTGAAAATAAATATATAGAATATTATTGTGAACAATTCTTTTTTGCTGTTTTTCTTCATAATATAATGTCCAAGACAACGTTTATAAATATATCTTATAAAATATAGTTATGGCTTGCAAAAATTGCCTAAACAATCCAGTAATACAATTAACTAATAGTTCTGTAAAGCTGTGCAAATCCTGTTTTATAAAATATTTTGAGAAAAAAGCTTTGGCTACAATAAAATCTTACAAGCTGGTTGAGAAAGGTGATAATATAGGCGTTGCAGTGTCTGGAGGAAAGGATTCTTTAACTGTTTTAAGCATATTAAAAAAGGTAAGAGATAAGTTTACTGATATAAAGCTGGAAGCTATCTTGATAGATGAGGGGATTGAAGGCTATAGAGACAAGACAATCATAGATGCAAGGAAATTCTGCGATGATAACAAAATCAAGCTTCATATATTTTCTTACAAGAATGAGTTTGGCTCAACTCTGGATAATGCTAAAAACAAAGTGGCATTAAAGCCATGCACAATATGCGGGGTATTCAGAAGATACTTGTTAAACAAATATTCAAGGAAGCTTGGATTTAATAAATTAGCTACGGGACATAATATGGATGATGAAGCCCAAAGCATTTTGATGAATCAGTTTAAGAATAATGCTGAGGTTTCTGCAAGGCTTGGACCCATAACAGGCATTAAAAAAGATGAAAAATTCATACCAAGAATAAAGCCTTTGTATTTATTAACTGAAAAGGAAGTTGCTTCTTACGCTTTTCTTAAAGGCTTGGTAACAACGTTTACAGAATGCCCAAACAGCTTTGATTCTTACAGAGGTTATGTCAGGGACACATTGAATGACATGGAAGCCAGGTTTCCCGGAACAAAACACGGAATTGTCAATTCATTCTTGGAAATGCTTCCATTGTTAAAAAAGCATTATGGGAAAAATGCATCTGAAATCAGGACATGCAGCGAATGCGGAGAGCCGTGCACTGGAAATATCTGCCAGGCCTGCAAGCTTGCGAAGAAAATTATAAGCTAATTATTTTCTGTATTTCTTGAGATTGTGGCCTGCTTCCAAATGGCCGTAGCTTTTAGGAAGCAGTTTTCTGATGCTGCTTGTTTTAGTTTTTCCCTGCTTGTTTATCATTATTATCTGTATGTTTTTGTTGTTAACCTGGGAAAACTCGTAAATATACTGGAGGCATGCTCCGCAAGGCCTTACAAACTCATTTGAAGAAAAGTAAATTGCTATGGCAATGAAACTGTACTCTCCATTTGATACTGCATTATCAATGGCGCATCTTTCAGCGCAAGTTCCTAAGCCAGATATAACGCTGTCAATAGCGCAACCCACGTAAATATTGCCTTTTTCAGTCAAGACTGCAGAGCCTACTTTTACGTCGCCATCAGGGTCAAAAGTATTTTTGCTAACTTCAACAGCCCTTTTCACCAGTTCTTTTTTATCAATTTTCATTTTAGAAGAAAAGAGGCGTTACAAAGACCTCCAGCAACGCAGCTATTATCAACAAGAATACAGCTATGAATATTAAATCAATGCTGTCCAGCAGAACTTTCCTAAAATTGGAGCTTTTCATGTCATGTCTTATTACAGCTACAGATATTATTCCTCCTGCCAGGCCAGCCACAAAATAAGCCAGAATTTCCGGAACACCATGAGTCATGTATCTCAGCAAAGACTGGGAATAAACAACTACAGAGCTGCTGTGAAGAATATTTGCCTTGAAGAAATTGCCCATTGCAGCTGCTATGACAGAAGCGTTCCAGCTTAATACAAATATTGCGCCTGCGCCGTAGAAGAATGAGAAGAACAGCGCAATCATCATTACTTTTATATTGTTAAAAAATATTTTTCCAAGTATTGTTCCCTTTACTGTTTCACCTGTTACTCTTGAGTTAACTTCTGTAATTGTTGCTGACTGTACGCTGAACAAGTTATTTGTAACTTCGCTTGGCAATATTATATACCATAATGAATATGCAACTACAAATCCAAGAAATAAGAACATGAAAAATGACAATGCTCTTGAATGGCCTTTAAGCAATATTATCTCTTTTGTGTCCTGCTTTGCTCTTAAATCCCTTTTTTCTTCAAGAGATAATGTCCCTTGGATTATGTGGAAAGATGCAAATACTGTAAAGAACACCATTACTAGGCTTGCATACTGCTCAAATACCCACAGGCTTATGAATATGGCAACAGTTGCATAAAGCAATCCGATAAAAAACATCTCCCAAGGCCTTCTTTCAGCCTTTTTAGGGCTTAATAACGATTCTAATACCATCAAAACCTGTAAGATTTATATTATTTAAATAACTTTCCTTTGCCATGGATTATTACTCGGTAATATCAAAAAGTTACAACAAGCTTTATGGGGAAGAGCAGATTGATAAGTTAAAGTTCATCAAAAAGCACGCAAAAATATTGGGTCCTTTGCTGGATGTTGGCTGCGGCACAGGATTATCTTTGAGCTTCTTTAAGGTAAAATCAATTGGTATAGACCCAAGCCATGGCATGATAAAGATTGCAAAAGGCAATGTTATAAAAGCAAGAGCTGAAAGCCTGCCATTTAAAGATAAAAGCTTCAATACTGTAATTTCAGTTACTTCAATACAAAACTTTAAGAATCCTGAAAAAGCAATTAAGGAAATGATTAGAGTAAGCAAAAATAATAACATTATAATAACAATAATGAAGAAATCAGCCAAGGTTGATAACATAAGAAGATTAATCAAAAAGCATTTGAAAAACTTTAAAGAATATGGGCATGAAAAAGATATAGTTTTTACAGCTAATTATTGATTGCCCCTATTTCTAAAAAGATTATTTCCTTCCTGTTTTCTCTTTTCATCGTCTTTTATAGTCTTTAATACAGATTCCCTGAAGTCTTTTACATCCTCATCTTTCATTGCTGGACCCTGGAAAAATCTTTTCTTGCCTTTTCTCCTTTCTCTTTCTTCTCTTATTCTTTTTAATCTGCCCTGGGCAAGATCAAAGTCCCTTTCCCTTGCATAAGGATTGTCGCTGTGAGCCCTGCTTCCTTTAAACTTAAAAAAGTAAAGCAGTAATAAGATTATTATTAAAACTGCAAGTATGATTATCCATAATTTGCCGTCAGCGCCGCCTACAACAGCCCCTGTTATTTTTCCAAATGCTGTCCTTTGGTCATTAACAGTTACATTCCCAAAGTTAAGCTCCTGACCGTCTGAATATACCTTTAATTCGTAAACTCCACCATCAATCTCATCATATAACTCTAAGTCCTCTGTCTGCATTGGCTTTAAGTTTATATCCTCGCTTATTTTTAAGCCGTTGAAATTAAGCTCCAAGGACTCTTCATATTTGACATTTCCATCATTGTATAAACTTAATATTTGGCCGTTTAATTTAATGTCCAGCTTCTTAAGCTCATTTACATTGAATGTTGCGCTCTGCTTTAAGCCTGCTAATTCAGCATTCACATTCCACTGTCCCGGCTTTGCGCTGTTTAATAAATTAAGCTTGAATGCATCTCCGCTTAGAACAGCTTCTTCAATAATTTTATCATTCTCAGAATCCTTTATTTTAAGCTTTGCTGATTTTCCATTTATCTCATCATTTGCCTGATCATATAGTATTAGGCTTATTGATAATTCTTTTCCAGGATTGCCTGCTTCACTTGGCGTTTTTATCTCTAACTTTGTAGGAATAGCCTCAACAGCCACAAAGAATGACTCTTCTCCGATATTTCCGAATTTGTCTTCTGCTATTACTTGTATTTTATTGTTGCCTGATCTTGTGTCTGTTTTTAATGTTACCTTTGTTTTGAACTTGCCGTTTGTTATTGTTAAATCACGCCTGTCCTGTCCATTGACTTCAACATAGGCATTAACATCATTTGAAACAGGATTGTCTTCAGCATCTCTTACTTCCCCTTCCAATGTTATAACATCGCCTGGCTTGGCATCAAGCTTGCTTATAGAGCCTATTACATTTAATTGGTTGCTGACATCAAAGGATGTTATGTTTTCAAACAATCTTTCATTGTTGTACAAATCCTTGACATATACATCAACTATGTAGTGCCCTGCAGGCAGCGAAGACAAGGTATTGGTGTATTCAAAATCGCCGTTTATTATATCCTTTGCATCTATTATATATGGCGTCCCGTCGACCTTTAAAGTTATTGTTGCAAGACCATTAACATTAACGCCGTTTAACTTGAATACAGAACCTGTTATTTTTAATTCTTCTCCAAGCTTTACGCTGCTGTCTGAAATGCTGAAGTCAGCGTCTAATTCTTTTGTGATTGTGAAATTGTTTGTTTTGACTGTTTCCTGATTTAATGATAGTTCAATGAAGCATAAGCCGTTTCCTTCAAGAATTTGTCTTTCCTCGGAAAATGTGTAAGCTTCTTGGCCTGTAATGCTTACTGACAATGGGGACAAAGGCTTTTGCATGTCTGGGCAGATCAAATTATAATTCAAAAATCCCTTGTAATTGTCGTTTGTAATTATTCTTCCTGATGTTGCTATCTTGTCGCCCAAGTTATATTTTTCCTGCAGCAAGTCATTGACTGTTATATCCGCAGATACAAGGGGCATTAGAAAAATAAGAATCATTAAAATTAGTGATAACTTCATATTATTACTCAAGAATAAACTTCTTTATAAAACTTACTTAAATTTATCAATTATAAAGCTTTTAATATTTAACTTTAAAAAGGTTTTTATAAAGCAACATTATACCAATGACCATGAATACTTTGGAAGCATTAAGGCATTCTACAGCCCATGTTTTAGCAAGCGCAATCAGGGAATTATATCCAAAAGCCAGGCTTGCAATAGGCCCATCAATTGATGAAGGATTCTATTATGACTTTGACAATCTAGATATTTCAGAGAATGATTTGCCAAAAATAGAAAAAAAGATGCAGGAAATAATAAGCAATAAGCTGGATTTTAAGAAGTCAAGCAAAACTTACCAGGAAGCTAAAAAACTTTTAAAGGATGAGCCTTACAAGATTGAGCTTCTTGAAGAGCTGAAAAAAAATAAGGAAACCATAACATTTTACCAGAATGGAAGCTTTATGGATTTGTGCGCTGGCCCTCATATAAAAAATACTTCGGATATCAAGGCATTTAAATTATTAAGGCTGGCTGGAGCTTATTGGAAAGGCGACAGCAAAAACAAGATGCTCACAAGAATTTACGGCACTTCATTCCAAAGCAAAAAGGAGCTTGATGATTATCTAAAATTAAGAGAAGAGGCTGAAAAAAGAGATCATAGGAAATTAGGTGTTCAGTTGGATTTGTATGAGTTTAAGGAAGAAAGCCCAGGAAGCCCTTTCTTTTATCCAAAAGGGACAGTAATATACAATGCGCTGAAGGATTTTATGGCAAGAGAATACAGAAAGAGGGGTTACCAGGAAGTTATCACGCCTTTGCTTTATGACAAAAGCCTATGGGAAAAGTCGGGGCATTGGAAACACTTCAAAGATGATATGTTTATTTTAAATATTGACAACAAGGAATTTGCTTTAAAGCCAATGAACTGCCCAAGCCATGTATTAATATATTCTTCAAGATTAAGGAGCTACAAGGATCTGCCGCTAAGAATTGCTGATTTTGCTCCCCTGCATAGAAATGAGCTTAGGGGAGTTCTGGGCGGATTAACAAGAGTCAGGAAATTCAGCCAGGATGATGCCCATATATTTTGCACAGAAGAGCAGATAGAGCAGGAAGTCACTAATGTAATTGACTTTATTAATTACATATACAAGGATGTTTTTAAATTTGAATACAGCGTTGAATTAAGCACAAAGCCTGAAAAGGCCATGGGAGAAGCAAAGCTTTGGAACAAGGCTGAAGCTATATTAAAAAACATACTTGAAAAAAAGAAGATCAAGTTCAGGATTAATCCGGGAGAAGGCGCATTTTACGGGCCAAAGATAGATCTCCATATTAAAGATGCAATAGGCAGAAGCCATCAATTGGCAACTGTTCAGCTTGATTTCCAGATGCCGAGCAGCTTTGACATAACTTATGAAGGAAGTGACGGCAAGAAACACACACCTATCATGATTCACAGGGCTATATTTGGCTCAATAGAAAGATTCATTGGCATATTAATAGAGCATTATTCAGGCAACATGCCTTTATGGCTTAATCCGGTTCAGGTTAAGCTGTTGACTTTTACAGACAGAAACAGGAAGTATGCTGAGAAAATTTTAAACGAGCTTGTTGATAGCGATCTGAGAGTTGAGCTGGATGACAGGAACGAAACCGTGAACAAAAAAGTCTTTGATGCTCAGGCGCAAAAAACAAATTACATAGTAACTGTCGGAGACAAGGAAGAGAAAGCAAATACTCTGGCTGTGCGCTCAAGAGACGGCAAGGTTAAGTTCGGCGTCAAACCAGATGATTTCATAAAACAGCTGCAAAAAGAAATTAAAGAAAAGGCATGATGTTAAATCTAATTGAAAACTTGGAGTCTTCAGCCGAGTTTATTTCATGGAAAAAGAACAACAAGAATAGTTATTTCTGCAGCGCATTCGCGATAATTGAAAGCGGGCAAGAGCCTGTATGGCAGCTTGATTACTATGACCCTGATGAAGACAAAGTTACGGGATTTATTGTCAAGGACAAGATAGAAAAACAGGAGTCTGAAAAAGCGTTTAAAAAAGCCGAATCTAAGATAAACGGCGTAAAGCGCGAAGACATTAAGATTAATTATGATGAAGCTGTAAAGATCGCAAAGAATATTCTCAAAAAGAATTACAAAAGCCAGAAATACAGCAAAATAATTGCAATTTTGCAGAGCCTTGGCCAGCCGTTGTGGAACATTACAATGCTGACAGAGGCATTTGAAATAATAAACATTAAAATTTCAAGCATTGACGGAAAAATTATTTCAAGGAAAAAAGAATCTCTGCTGAAATATAAAAAAGATTTATAAATAACTTACGCATTCTATTTTTGTGGAAAAATTATTTGTTTACGGCACTTTAAGAGAGCCAAAAATACAGAGGCGTGTCATCGGGCACAAAATAAAAGGAGAATTATGCGTTTTGGAAGGCTATAAAAAAATTGACATCAAGATTTTTGCCGATGATTTTCCAATTATAATAAAAAAAAGAAATCATTTTGTTGAAGGAATTCTTCTTAATGTTAACAAAAAAGAATTGGGCTTGATAGACCTTTATGAAAGCAGAATATACAAGAGAAAGATGGTCAAGACTGAAAAGGGAAGGGCCTGGGCTTATATTCCAACTAAATTATCAAGAAACTAAAGTAATAATGCTTCCATTCTTCATTAAATGTATGTTTTCTTTTTTATGGCCTAGTTCTTCTGCCACGTCCTCCAAGCCTTGCTGGTAAGAAACATCCCCATGGCTTGGGAACAAATGCTTTGGCTTCAGCATCTCTATCATATATCTTAAATCTTCCTTGAACGCGTGGCCTGAAACGTGAATATCCTTAAAAATTCTTATTTTTCTCCTGCTTAATTTATCCTCAATCAGTTTCCTGTTTGCAATTGTTTCTTTGGTTGGTATTGTGCTTGATGAGAAAACAACATGGTCTCCAGGAAGCCATGTCCATGGAAAAACACCGTCAATCATTTTTGACAGGACAGATCTTGGCTCTCCCTGATTGCCTGTGCATATTATAAGATACTTATCTCTTCCTTCTTTTTCTATATGCTTAAGCTTTTTCTTTATGACATCCGCGTAGCCAACAACTTCAGCATCTTTTCTGAAATTCACGAACTTGATTTTTTCAGCAGCGCTTACATATTTTTCCATGCTTCTGCCAAGCAACACAACTTTCCTGTTCATTCTCTTGCCGTATTCTATTATTGACTTGATTCTTGCTATGTGGCTTGAGAATGTTGTGACAACTACAAGCTTGTTTTTATTGTTAGTTCCTAGAAGAACATCTTTCAGCATTTCTCTTGCAACTTTTTCGCTTGGCGTTTTTCCTTCCTTGTGGCTGTACAAAGATTCCATTATTAATGCAAGAACTCCTTTGTTGCCTAACTGCATTATTTTTGCGTAGTCAGGCTTATTTCCTAAGGTAGGATCATTATCAAGCTTGAAATCATTTGCATAAACAATAGTCCCGTATTTTGTATGCACTGCAATCAAGGCTGTCTGTATTGTGGAGTGCGTTATGTGTATAAATTCTATTGAAATGTTATTGCTTATTTTTATTACAGAGCCTGGATTTAATTTCCTTATTTTGTTCTTGATTTTTATGTGCTTTTCTCTTGCCAGGCCTTCAAGTATTTCTATTGTAAAAGGTGTTGCTATAATCGGGCATGTATAGTTATGGCATAAAAATGGCACAGCCCCTACATGATCAAGATGGGCATGGCCTACAACAATAGCTTTGACGTTATGCCTTTCTTTCTTCAGTATGGAGTCATCTGGAACGATTTCTCTTTTTGTTAGAAGCTCAACGCTTAAGTCTCTCGGGTCTTCGTCTTCATACTCAACTAATTTTGGTATGTAAAGGCCCATGTCAAGAATTATTATTTCATTATCAACCTTTACGGCAGTCATGTTTTTCCCAACTTCACTATAGCCGCCTATGCCTATTATCTGTAAACCCATTTTATTTTCGTGTAATTATTACTTTAAATATCTTTTGTGAACTCTAATACGTCTCCTATTTTGATTAATCTTGATGCTTTAGCCGGAAGCTCCAGAATGTATCTTGCCGGTTTGCCTGGCTTTATCAATGGGGTAAAAGGCATTATTGATTCTTTTTTGTCAACAACCATTCTTGATGAGTCAAGCCATACAGCATCAATCTTGAAGAACACAAAAAATGTGTGTATTCTTGATTCATTAATATTTTCGCTTTTGTTTACTAATAGCAGGGCTTCTCCTTTCTTTAATTTTCTGCAAAACATCAAGCCTTTGATTCTGGACAACAAGCTTTTTGCAATTTTTGCGTCTTCTGCTATTGTTTCCTCTTTTTTCCTTATATGCATTTAATGGGTTCGGCCGGATTCGAACCGGCGACCTCCACCTTTCTTATCAAATAATTGTAAGGGTGATGTCATAGCCGCTAGACCACGAACCCTTGAAATTAAGTTGAAAAGTTAATTTAAAAGTCTTATGGTATTTATTGTTATTTTCTAAAATATATGTCCTACCAAAACATTTATATAACTTGGTTAAGACTTTTCATATATGGCAAAGAAAAAGGAGCATAAGCAGCAGGTTCCTGAAGAGTTAAAGAAGAAGTTTGACCAGATTAAATCAAAAATAGACCAGTTCCAGAAGGAAATTCTAACAAAGTTTGACCAGTATATTCTTGGCATTACATTATTCCCACCTAAAAATGTTGAAAGGGAAAGAGAATTAATGAGGAGAGAGCAGGGCAGGGATTTAACAAAAGAAGAGGAAGATGCAATAAAAAATGATCTCAGCTTATTAGTTTTGATTGATGATTCTGACAGCAAGAAGATGTCCAAGTTTGAGCTTAAGGACAAGCTTTTTGCAATTATAGACAAGACTGCATTGGATCTGGACAAGAATATGAAGCCTATTGTAAGGCTTTTAAGCGAGCTAAAAGAAGACTGCTATGACGGCAAATATGAGCTGTTGCAGCTGATTGCCATTTCCGCAATAGTTTATGATCCTAAAGAGATGCTTGCAGCAATTAAAGTTGCTGAAGTTCATAAGGGAATGGTCTTGAAGAAATTTGACAAGTACATTGTTAGTTATGTTGCGGCAGGCTCTTTATTCAGGGGCGAAAAAATTGCCAATGACATTGATGTTTACTTAATTGTTGATGATACAGATGTCAAAAGGATGTCCAGGTTTGAGCTAAAAGATAAGTTAAGGAACATAATAATAACTCAGGGCTATCAGGCAAGAGATATTACTGGGGTACAGAAGCAATTTCATATCCAGACTTACATTTTAACTGATTTTTGGGATGCTGTAAAAGACGCCCATCCTGTAATGTTCACTTTCTTAAGAGACGGCATTCCATTGTATGACAGAGGCTTGTTTATGCCATGGAAGCTTCTTCTTGAAATGGGAAGAATCAAGCCAAGCCCTGAAGCAATAGACCAAAGTATGGATGTGGGAGAAAGATTATTGGAAAGAGTCAACAATAAATTAATAGGCATTGTTGCTGAAGATTTGTATTATTCTATATTGAATCCAAGCCAGGCAGCTTTGATGCTTTATGGCTTGAATCCTCCAACTCCAAATGAAACTCTGAATTTAATGGAGGAAATATTTGTTAAAAAAGAAAAGCTTCTTGACAAGAAATACATTGACATACTGGAAAATGTAAGGAAATACTACAAAGACATAGAGCATATGAAGATAAAAACTATAACAGGCGCTGAAATAGACTCATTAACAAAAGACTGCAAGGATTACATAGCAAGAATTAAAAAATTATTTGAAGAGATAGAAAAAAGGAAAGCTGATGAGAACACAAATGACATGTACGATGCCTGCATGGCTGTGACAAAAGACGTTTTTACAGCATTGGATGTCAGCTACGGAAAAGAGATTGTTAAGGACTTTAAGCAAAAATTAGTTGATGAGAATCATGTTCCGGAAAAGTTCCTAAGAATATTGAAAGACGTTATAAAATCCAAAAATCAGGCTTTAACAAAAGCTGAAAACGAAAAAATAAGAAGAGATTCAAGAATATTCATAAAGTCAATGGTTGAGATTATCCAAAGGCACCGCGGCTTGGAGCTTGAAAAAGCCAAGATAAGATTCAAGCACGGAGATAAGTTCGGGGAAATCATACTTCTTGAGGACAAGGCATTCATAGTTGATGATATTTATGCAAAAGACAAGAAGGTTACAAAAGCCAAGCTGCTTCCAAATGGCTCTTTAGACGAGTTAAGCAAAGGGACTGTTGAAGAAATGACTGAAGATCTAAAAGGGGCAAAGATTCCTGACAAGGTATTTATCAAGCAGCCGATATTTGAGGATTTGAAGCAGTTATACGGCAGCGATGTTGAAGTTTTAATAAGCTATTAACATGAAAGCCCTGTCTTTAAAGCAGCCATGGGCTGAATTAATTCTGCAAGGCAGGAAAAAGATTGAAATAAGAGCATGGAACACAAAATTTAGGGGAGAATTCCTGATTCACGCTTCTAAAAATCCAGATGCTGATGCTATGGAAAAGTTCGGCTTTAAAGATTTGCCTTCTGGCTTCATTGTTGGAAAGGCTGAACTGGTTGATGTTAAAAAGTATAATGGCGAAGAAGGGTATCAAAAAGACAGCAAGCTGCATCTATCTTCATCAATTTTTGGCAATTATGGTTTTATATTGAAAAATGCTGCAAGAATAAAGCCAGTTCCATATAAAGGGAAGCTGAATTTTTTTGATGTAAACAATGAAATAAGCTTTAGAAATGTTTAAAAAGCCTTACTCTCGTTTAATTTTATGGAAGCAATAGCTGTAAATTTCAGGAGAGGAAGGCACGTTCAATATCCTAACCAGTTGATTCTGCAAGTTAATGGCATATCATCCAAGGAAAAAGCAAAAAGCTTAATAGGAAAATCATTATCATGGATTAGTCCTGGCAAAGAAAAAAAAGAGATAAAAGGGGAGATAAAATCAACTCACGGTAATAGTGGGGCCGTGAGAGCCAAGTTTACAAGAGGTCTTCCGGGCCAGGTTTTAGGCACAAAAATAAAAATAGAATAAAATGGCATCTTTAAGAAAAGGTTCATGTTACAGCACTATTTCAAG
Source organism: Candidatus Woesearchaeota archaeon (assembly GCA_964422525.1). Taxonomy (GTDB): domain Archaea; phylum Nanobdellota; class Nanobdellia; order SCGC-AAA011-G17; family CAYRAU01; genus CAYRAU01. The sequence goes on along the minus strand of CAYRAU010000007.1, from coordinate 2,265 downwards.
AGCATATACCAGAAAGTCCAAGGTTAAGGGCAAGGCTTACATAAAGACAATGCCTGGTCATAAGATTGTAAGATTTGACATGGGCGATGTTAAAAACCCATTTGAATATGAAGTTGGATTGGTTTCTGCAATAGATGTTCAGGTAAGAAATAATGCAATAGAATCTGCAAGACAGGTTGTCAACAGAAACCTGCAAAAGCCTCTTGGAAACAAGAATTATCATTTTCAGATAAGAGCTTATCCTCATCATGCTTTAAGGGAAAAAAAGCAATTAACTGGGGCTGGAGCAGACAGAATGAGCCAGGGAATGAGCCAGGCCTTTGGAAGAGTAACTAATACGGCTGCGCAATTAAGAAAAGGAAAAACTTTATTTTCAATATTTGTCAATCAGCCACATGTTGAGGCAGCTAGGGAGTCTTTAAGAAAAGCTAAGCCAAGACTGCCTGGAAGCTATAGAATTGTTGTTAAGAAAATAACAAATTAAAATGCCAAGTCCAAACAGGGTTTATGAAAATTTGCATAGTCAAATTATTAAGCATTATGATCATGTTCTTTCAGCTGGAGGAACACCTGAAGTTATTGTTTCTGGACGCAAAATTTATGGCCATAATACTGTTGTTTATCTAAGAAAGAATGATAGAACTAAATTATCAGCCCAGGAAGCTTTAGATGTTTTGTCAGAACAAGCTGCGCAATTAGAATTAAAAGCAATAGATTCAGAAGATTCTCAAGAATCATTGGACGATGCAGTGGACTTTGAAGATGAGAATCCAACATTAGGTGTAGACC
>CAYRAU010000007.1:0-1376 GCA_964422525.1 Candidatus Woesearchaeota archaeon | reverse complement strand
TTATCTCGAACTTTTTACATTAACCCTTTTGCAATAATTTCTTACAGGGCAAATGCTGCATTTAGGGCTTACTGGCAGGCAGATGTTCTGGCCAAAAGCAACAAAGTTGTTGTTTAAGCTCCACCAGTATTTTTTTGGGACAATTTTCTTCAAGGCTTCTTCAGTCTCTTCTGGTTTTTTAGTTTTAATCCAGCCCAGCCTGTTTGGTATGCGGTGCATGTGAATGTCAACAGCAATATAATCCGGCTGGTTATGGCCGTAAAGCATTACTATGTTTGCAGTTTTTCTTCCCACACCTTTTAACTTTAGCAATTCATTAAAATCCTCAGGCACTTTGCTCTTATATTCTTCAACTAATTTTTGAGAGATTTCCTTGATTCTTTTAGATTTTCCAATGTAATAATTAACAGGCCTTATTATTTCTTGTATGTCTTTCAATTTAGCATTAGCTAATTTCTCTGGATTATCATATTTTTTAAAAAGCTCTTTAGAAACCCTTCCAGTAGTTTCATCTCTTGTTCTCAGGCTTAGAATAGTGCTTATTAGAACCTTAAACGGATCTTTTGTTTTTTCTCCAATATCAGTTGCTACTGGCGTTGTAAAGCCTTTTATTGTTTTATTTATTATATTAATTATTTTAATTACATCATTCATTTGAAGACTTCTCCAGCTTCATGACTCCAGAACAATAAATCAAGCTCATCCATTGGAATGTTAACTTTGTTTGAAAATTCCTTGAACTTGTTTTCAATTTCAAAATATTTCTTAACAGTTAATGATTTTGGCACTTCTTCAATCACATTCATTTTGTGCAGGTTTTTCAGTATGTGCCTATCAAGAATCGCCAAATCCCTATGGCCTATGTTTCTCAGGAAATGGCTTGCTTCCTTATATCCATATCCTTTAATATTTTCAACAAGCCAGTCTCTTAATTCCCTGCTGTTTTTAATCTCTTTCAGCTTGCTTTCTGTTAAAGAGAACTTTTGCTTGGCTTCAACCAAATACTTGCTTTTGTTAATATGGAATCTTATGCCTTCCAGAAATCTTGCTGGATCGACATTTTTATTTCTAAAATCCAATTTCTTCAGAATCTGTATGCATTTGTCAGCAGCTTTTGCAGAGCTTTGCGGAGTTAATAAGCAAAAACACATTTCATAGAAAATTTCTCCATCTTTTACTTTTGTGAAGTCTTCAAGCCTTGATTTTATTATGACTTTTCTTTCCTGATATTCCCTGTCAATATCCATAAACTGGAATATATGCGAGAGCTTATAAATTTTTACCAAACCAAAACTTTTTATACATATCGAAAAGTCAGCTTAACATGAATAAAGTTGTTTTAATAACAGGAAGCGGAAAAGAAAGAGTGGGAAATT
>CAYRAU010000006.1:0-19273 GCA_964422525.1 Candidatus Woesearchaeota archaeon | reverse complement strand
AATTTTCATAAGCCTTTTCTGTGTTTACTCCAAACACGGTTTTAGGAAGATTCATTACATCATCCGCAGGATACCTAGCAGTTTAGTGCTGGGAGGAATGCGGTTCCTCCGTTAGCTTTTTCTTAAACATTTTCATCATTTTCTTAAAACAAGAATTAAGCTTGCACCAACTATTAAAATAGCCAATAAAATTATTATTCCCAAGTAAAGCTTTTTATTGTCTTCAACACCAGCAACAGCTCCTGTAATTTCAGGAACATTAGTTTCAGGCTGTTCTACAACAATTTGTTCAGGCAATGCTTCAGCAGGCTTTGTTACAGGAACATCTCTTACAGTCTGACCTGAGCCAGATGAGGAGCTGCTTCTTGGCGAGCTGCTTGAAGAGGAGCTTGAAGAGCTGCCGGAAGAGGATGAGCCTCCGCTAGAAGATATGACTGTTGTTAGCTCGTCTCCAGAAACTCCGAATGTTGAAAAGTGGGTTGTAATTCCTGTTACTATGTTATTTGCTGTATCTACAGAGCTTTGTATTGCTTCCCATGCGTTTGTGTTTGGATTAAAGAAATAAAACTTTAATGTGTTTTCATCTAAATTTAAATTAACTATTTCATTGTCAGTGTATGAAACTGAGATTGCAGCGTTGTTTAAGTTGTCTCTTATTGACTGGTCAGGTTCTATAACAACATATCTTCCCAATGGCTTCTTAAACCCATTAACGCTGACTTCAGGATTGTCTGTGAATTCAGAAACAGCCATGTTTGCTGTTAAATCATTGTTTAATGTTAACCTTAAGCTTATTTTAGGGCTTACATTAATTTGAGAAGCAATATTTTTTACAGCTGCTACCTGCGTTTCTTGATGGTTTTCAGTTGTGGTAAATGTCAAGCTTACTTTTTCCAATTCAGGCGTTTCAAGCTTGTTTGAAATAAGTTCAGCCTTCCATTTTGCTGAGTTTACAGAATTTGCAAATCTTAAATCTTGGTTGTTGTTTACTAGCTGCCATGTATTTCCGTTGTCTGCGCTTATGTAATATTTTATGCTTTGGCTGTTTAGCTTTTCAACAGCGCTTAGTCTTGCTTTTAATGCAGGATTCTCCAAGCTAATTGGTTTTGACTCAATAGTTGAAGTTTCCTGGTATTTATTGTTAAGATTTAAATCATAAGTCTTGAAATGGGCTTTTGTTGCTTTATGTTCAAAAGGCGCAATGTTGCTGAATACTGAGCCAGGATCAGCATCTGTTTCTATTGAAAAAATACCTAGCTGGTTTAATGAATCCAATAAGGCAAACTGAGGATAGCCTATTACAGAATCAACTTCGCCTGCAAGGTACAAGTCATTACTGTATGTTCTTTCGTATATCAAGACTTTTCCAGTGCCATGACCGCAATGAATTACTGAAACTATCAGATAATTTTGAATTAAATCTATGCTTGCTACTGAGCCGCTGTTTTCAAATGTTAAGCTGTTTATCAATGCTGGATTCTGCTCGTTTGAAACATCGTAAACATTTAATCTTGTGTCGCTGCCTGAGCATCTAAGCTCATTAGGCTTTTCTGCAGTGTATAATAATTTTCTAGCCTCATCCTTAATGCTTATTGATTCTGAAAATATAACCTTGTCATCTTCAACAGTAAAGGAATCTGAAAATATTAGTGAGCCAAGCAAATACAGGTTTTGCAGTCCTATGCTTGTCAAAGGAGACTCTATTAATTCTATGTCTGTCAAGGGAAATTCAAGGAAACTGTTTGGTTTGTCTTGCTCATTAATTAAATTGTCATTGTTTAAGTCATAGCCCTGCATGTACATTGAGTTTTCTATATGGATTAACTGCCTGTTTTCATTGGCAACCAAAAAGTCAATTATTTCATCCAATAAAGCATGCCCGTTGTATTCTATAAAAAACAAGTTAACATCATTCTCTTCTATTATTCCGTTTGAATCTAAATCGCAGAATTTAGCAGAAGGGATGTAAAAAAAAGGGCACAATTCTGAATATTGGTTGTTGTTCAAAAGCTTATAGCTAACATCATTTTTAGAAGAGCCTAGCCTTGCTGTTATCTGGCTGAATCTATTGTTTAATATTTCCAAGTCATTCAAGTCAACAGCTTGGTCATTGTTTTCATCAAACTCAGGATTGTATGGTATTTCTATTGGTTCTTCTAAACTGTTGATCAAGCTGTTAATAGGGCTTAAAGGCTTTGAAAGCAGCTTACCATTGCTTAATCTTGCATTTGCGCTTGCTATGTTTGAACTGTCTAAAAAATCATCAGTAAATGTAAAAGCGCTAACTGGACTAGCAATTAATACTAGCAGGATTGCAATAAAAATAGCTTTTAAAATAGTATTTTTCATGTATTTTGCCAAGATTTAACCCTTTATAAATATTTCTAACATAATCACTTTATAGTAACAAAAAGACTTATAAATAATTTTGTAGCAATGTTTATAAATAGCTGGTTTCGCTTTACTATTATGCAAAAAGCAAGGATAAGTTTGGCAAGCGCTGACATAAATAAGGTAAACCAGATATGCCAGCATATTAAGGAAATATCTGAAAAGACAGGAGTCTCCTTGCATGGCCCTATTCCGCTTCCTACTAAAAGATTAAAGATTACAACAAGGAAAAGCCCTGATGGTGAAGGAAAAGCTTCTTTTGAAAGATATGAGATGAGAATCCACAAAAGGCTTATTGATGTCGGCATGGATGAGAGAGCCTTAAGATTGGTTATGAGAGTTCCTATTCCTGAAGATGTTAATATTTCTATTGAAATTATGGAATGATAAACTTAGATTTAAGAATCATTGATGGACAGGTTATTAATCCAGAACAATTAAGAGACAATGCTGAAGGGCCAATAGACGTAGAAGTTGGAGAAGGTAAATGGCCTGTTAGATGTTCTTGCGGTTGCGGCCACGAATTTAATAAAGATCATATTGCTATTTATGCAAGCGGAGGCTTGTATAGGCCAGGCGGTTCTCCAAAACCAGGCGAGCAATGCCGCACTATTATTTTGCATCCTTTTAACCTAATTGGAAACAGCATCATTAATTGCGAAATAAGATATATTCATGTAGACCCAGATTATGGGCACTTAGGCAACGAGAATTACAGCTTCTATTTTGATAGAGGAAGACGAGACTTACAAAATGCATTTGGTTTATGCCCTGGTGTTTTGAAGAAAGATAATATTGGTATTTGGGTCAGAAGGTCATCTATTGAGCATTTGTCTCAAGTTCTTCCTGGCAGCAAGGTTCAAATTCATTCAAGTTTTGAGGCTTACAAAGATGACTTTACAATAAGAATGCGTCAGAGGATGGTTCAAGGAAGAGTAGTTCATGCTAAGTGCCGTTCTGATTTGTTGTTTGTCAGACTTGAGCAGGACAATGGACATTATACGCCTCTTAGAGTTTTGCCTCCTTTAGAAGAATTCGTTGAAAAACTATCTGCATAGATAATCTTAAAAATGAATTATAATTCTTTAAATTATGCCGCGATCGCATAACCTGGTATTGCACAAATTCTGCAAAACAGGAGTGTAGGCCTGGAATTATGCAAGAAAGCTTGGCCCTTACGGGCGTCCCGGTTCAAATCCGGGTCGCGGCGCTTATTGCTAATTAACCATATGAAATTCTCAATTGGCAAGAATCCAAACAAATATTTCAAAAATTAGGTTATTTTAGTTTCTTAAGGCCCAAGGTAATGAAGTAGTTTGAACGTGTTCCAACATGGCGCGCGTCTTTTTAGATAACTCATTCTTCTCATATAATTTATACCTTCAACTGTTGTGACGTCGCTTGTTCTAAAATCAGAATTCTGAGGAGAATGATAAATTGCAGTAATGAGGTGGCTTTCTCTGCCTGTGAGTTGCAAGTCCTTGAATTCTAGAACCGTTGTGCTACGTTCCCCCTTACATGTAGATGTACTCAGTAAATTTATAAGTTTGTATCTTTGAGGCTGGGGATGGTTTTCTACAAACTTGGCAAACCCTATAACTTGATCAGGGTGCCTTTCTTCAATAAGTGCCCTTAATTCTTTATCTTTTCTTATCTCTTCTGGAGTCGGATTTGGTCGCGGAGGAACATCCTTTAGAACCTCATCATAATTAATCTGTAAGTTTACCCTCAGAGGGGGCCCCCTTCTCGGGGTGATATAAACCATATACCACCTCTCTTTATATTTGGATGACCATAGTCATGATACCAAACTAGTACTGGCTTCGTATAAAAGTTCATAGCTATAACACCTGAATCAGCCATAGCCTCAAGCGGTTCAATTAAAGGTTGAGATCCATCGTACATATATTGCGCATAAACTATGCTACCCCCTTATGCTTAGAAAGTGATGCAATATTAATATAAATCTATCGTTCAGCTTTGGAACTTGGCGCTTAAGAAATTGTTTAATCATTATAGCCAAAGAATTGCTCTCGCGCAGCATAATCTTCCATTAGCACAGAAACACAATCCGCGATACCAGAATTTTTTAGGCTTGTGTTCGTATGATGCACAAGTATCGTTTGTTTGCAATTAGTGTCTTCGAAGCCCGCAACTGGAAAAAGTTTTAAAATAGTATAATCCATTGGGGTGGAGTGTATTTGTACAAGGGAGTATTTCCTTGGTTTTGTGTAATTCGGCGGATTGCCATATCTGTCGAATGTAAATAGCAATTTTCTACGTCCTTCTTCTGGAGCTATATGCCACACCTTAGCAGGAGGTCTTTGCATTGCATCGCGAGCAACAAGTAGCGTCTTGATTCCAGGTCCGATTCCATGTATCATTTCATGCGCATCAAATATTCCTTCACCCAAAGCTTGATTTCTGAATGTACAATAGCCTCAAGAGGTTCAATCAAGGGTTTTGAAGGATCGTATAGTGACATTTTAATCAATTTACTTAAGTCCAAAAAACTTAAATAATATTCGTTATTCTAAAAAGTATCGTGGAATTGCGAATTCTGCGTTTATGGAGTTTAAATGGCTGTAAAACAAGGAAGCAAGATAAAGGTTGATTATGTTGGAACATTTGATGATGGAACAGTATTTGACAGCTCTGCAAAGCACGGCAAGCCTTTGGAGTTTGAGGTTGGAAAGCATCAGGTTATCCCTGGATTTGAGAATGTAGTAATTGGCATGGAAAAAGGCCAGGAGAAAGAGATTGAAATCAAGCCTAAGGATGCATATGGCGAATATGATGCTAATTTAGCCAAGGATTTTAAGAGAGAACAGCTGCCTAAAGAGCCTGAACCAAAGCCTGGAATGATGCTTGTTTTAAAAACAGCTGATGGAAATCAGTTCCCAGCTATGATAAAAAGCGTTTCTAACGGCAAGGTAACAATTGACATAAATCATCCTTTGGCTGGAAAGACTTTGCATTTTAAATTTAACATTGTTGATATTTCTTAATAACTAATGGACGGTTTAATTATGAGGGAAACAGTTAATGCAGCAATTATAAGAAATGGAAGAATACTCTTAGTGAGAAAAGAGGAAAGCTGGCTTCTTCCAGGCGGAAAGCCTAATATTGGCGAGTCTGATATTGGATGCTTGTGCAGAGAAGTTCAAGAAGAACTGTCTGGCACAGTTTTAAAAGATGTTAGATATTATGGGGCATTTACAGGAGAAACCCATATGCGGGAAATGTTTAGAATAAGGGTTTATCTTGCCGATATTGTCGGAAATCTTAATAGACCTTCTGCTGAAATTTCAGAATATCAATGGGTTGATGACCCTGGCAAGTATAACCTGTCAGATGTTACATCAAAAGCTATCATTTCGCTTATGAATGAAGGTTATCTTTAATCTTAGAATTATTCTTTATATTTTTGAATCCAGGAAGAGTGGCCAAAGTTAATTAGCAAATCAACGTTTAATCTTGCCACTTCTACAGGCAAATCACAAGCTCCAAAATTGCTTCCAGCCCAGATAATAATTTTAGCTTTAGTTTTTTCCTGCAAGTAATCTGCAATGCTTCCAGCTTCTGCTTTTAAGCCGTCAGGCAGCTGTATGCAAACTAGCTTGTGCTTGTTTTCATTGATTTCTTTCGCGACTTTATCAAGCTCTAGATTGTACATAGGCAAATCATAATAGCAAGGTATTTAAATATATTTTATAATATTTGTTTAATATGAATTTCTCGGAAAAAGTCTATCATTACTGCAAGAAAATCCCGAAAGGAAAAGTAACTACCTACAAAGAAATTGGCAAGATTATGAAGACTAAAGCTTACAGGGCAATTGGAACTGCGTTGAAAAATAATCCTTATGCTCCTGAAGTCCCATGCCATAAAGTTGTGAGAAATAACGGCGACATTGGAAGCTATCAAGGCAAGTTTCATAACCTGAAAAAATCAAGATTGTTGGGAAAAGAAGGCATTAAAATAATTAATAATAAAATTGATTTAGAAAAATATTTACACAAGTTTTAACTTAATAATGAAAACGAAATGTTTAAATAAGTGAGCTCACTTATATTAATATGACAAATATTACTTTATCTATTGATGATTCAGTATACGACAAAATGAAAAAGTATTCTGAAGTAAAATGGAGCGAATTTGTACGCAAGGCAATAATGCATAGAATTAAAGAATTAGAAAAGTTAGATTCTCGCAAGGATAAAGAAAGTATTTTAACTATGCTTGCCTCTGAAAGTGTTTTAAAGAAAGAATGGAATAATAAGCTTGATGAAAGGTGGAATCATGTATAATCAGAAAGAAATTGTTATCATACCATTTCCTTATTCAGATTTAACAGGTGCTAAGCAACGACCTGCAATTATCATTTCTAATAAAACAATAAATAACACAGAGGATAGAATTTGCTGTTTAATTACCAGCAATCCTTCTAAAGAAGGGTTATTAATAACTGATAAAAATTTTGATTCCGGAAAATTGCCATTCAAAAGCTGGGTAAAGACTCATAGGTTGTTTACGATACATTCCGGTGTAATAAAAAAGAAGTTATGCACAGTCACGGATGATTTTCATAATCAAATCATAAATAAAATTAATGAGCATATAAAAAAAGATTAATATTTTTAAATAAGTTTTAGCTTAATCTTCTTGGCATTCTCTTTAAGATACTCATCCTTCAAGATTTCTTTAATGCAGTCTTTCAATGCAGTGTATTTTCTTTTTAGATCTATGTATATTTTGTTGCCGTCGTGCTTTAATGCATGGCCTTTCCATTTCTTTGCGAATTCCCTTACATGCTGCTCTTCTTTTAACGGAGGGCCGTAATGCCTTCTTATCTCTGACAGCTCTTCATCCTTGACAAAATACCAAAAGTAAGCCTTGCCGTTCCATGACCAGTCGTAATCAGCAACCTGAAACCCTTCATTCTCCAGCTTTTCAGAAATGTAATTCAAGGCCTTGATCATCTTGCTTCCAGCTATGTCTTTTTTCCTGTCCAAAGGCTTTGCTTCTAGCAATACTAACCTGTTTGTGTCTGCTTTAAACTTTAATTCTTCTAAATCAAATGTTTTTGGCTTGAAGAAATCCTCGCTTGGGTTTCTTGAAAACTTCTTGCATAAATCCACAAATTTCCAGAACTTTTCCTTGCTTAAGGCAGCTGCTGCATTTCTTTCTTTTTGCACAGGATCTATTAAGATTAATGGAGTATGCTTGTCTTTTGATATGCTTTCCTTGGTTTCATTGTCGTCCTTGTAGTGTTTTGAAGGATCAATTATAATGCCTGACTGCCATTTTGAAGCCTCTTTTATAAATTTAAAGAAATCACCGTAATGTATTGTTAAAACTTCTAGTACATAGCCTGAAAACCCTTTAATGTATGTTTCAGCCCCATACAAGTTATTTGCCCTGCATAATGCTTTTGCCAGCCTTATCTGGTCAGGATGATGATTATGCTTTATAACCCATTCAGCATGCAATGGGCTTATGTCTGTTATGTTAACAGCGTGCTTGGCTTCTTTGATATCAAGCACAGGAATTAATTCAAATAAGTAATTTCCTTTTTTAATCTGGAAATAATCTCTTGAGCCGTGAATAATCTCGCATCTTGGAAGCCTGCCTTGCAGCACCTTGCTTATGTCCTTATTCTTGTATTTTTCATAGGGGAACTTGATAAACACATCAACATCATGGTTTCCGGAAAGCCAAGTGTCTTTTGCTAGGCTTCCAGCAAGATGCGCTTTAGCATCCCCAAGATTTAAGCTTTTTAGAAACTTAAGCGTGGCTTTTGCAACCTTGCTTCTTTCCCTCTTTTCAGGCACTATCTGCTCAAGTATTTTCATCTTTTTTTTATTATTTTTACTTCACTCTTTATTAATAAACTATTCGGTATAAACACTATGTCATTTGATTTTACTTTTATTTTTGTGTCCAGCAAGGCAAGCTCTATTACCTTTCCTTCAATGTTATTTACCTGAATTATATCATTAACCTTTATTTTCTTCTTTTGGTAAATAATAAAGCCTGCAACAGCATTAGGCACAAAGTCCTTGACCGCCAAGATTATGAATGCAAGCAATGCAACCAGAATTAATATTACTAATATGTAAAATATTGTTGTTGCAAGACCTATCTGGCTTAAGGCAATTATTATTGACACTAAATAAATAATATATTTTAATGATGCGCTTAAGAATTCCTCTAATGGTATGTTTATTTTTACCTGCTCTTTTAATATCCTGTTTATTTCCAGTTCGCGAAGAAGCTTTTTTGTTATATTTCCTATAAACCTGCCAAAAACCAAGCCTATCAGAATTATGGCTATGGCAACAATTAGCTTAACTAAAATATTGGATAAGTATTCATATAGCACGAAAGCCATGCATTTGTTAAAATTTATATATTTTAAAGCTTTTGCATTCACATGAACTTGTTAAACAGAATATCTGAAAAGCTTCGTTACGCGTTGTTCAATGGCAGAGAATTTGAGACTTATCTAGAATCAGAACTGGTTGATGAGGTTAAATTCATAGAAAGACTGCTAAATATCAGAAATGCTCAAACTGCATTAGAGGGGGATTTAAGTTTTTTGCCTTCAGTTGCTAACCGTGAAGAATGCGAAGATGTTGAATGGCATCTGTCATATTTAAGAAGAAAATACAGCACCGGGTGTCAAAGTCCTTACTGGAGGCAAGAGCTTCCTATTGATTTAAAGGAAAGATTTAATGAAAAATATGCCAAGATTTATAGATTGTTAGAATTAGGGAAATACAATGCCAATAAACGCTAATTATGAATTTGATATAGCCAAGAAGAAGTATGATGAAGCTACTGATGTAGCTGAAAAGCTTCAGGCTCTGAAAGAGATGCTTTCCAAAGCCCCGTCCCATAAAGGGGCTGAAAATTTAAGGAAGGATATTAAGGACAAGATAGCCAAGTATAAGGCTTTAGCTGAAAAAGAGAGAAAGTCCAAGAAAGGAGGGGGCAAGTCAACAGGCATTAAAAAAGACGGGGCTGCGACAATCTGCCTTGTAGGAATCACTGGCTCTGGCAGAAGCTCTGTCCTGCAAAAGCTTACAGACGCAAAACCAAGAATAGGAAGCTATCCATTTACCACAACAAGGCCTGAATTTGGCATGATGGATTATTACGGCATTAAACTTCAGGTTATAGAAGTTCCAGCTATTGTTTCAGATTACATTGAAAGCGAGAACAGGCCCATGTTTCTCAGCATAATTAGAAACGCTGATCTGATTGTTTTTGTTATTGACACAAGCAGGGATGATTATCTCAAGCAGATTGCACTGCTTAGAAATGAGCTGAAGAAGAATGACATTAATAATAAATTTATAATAATCGGCAATAAGCAGGCTATTAATGCCAAGTTTTTAAGCGTGGGCAGATTGGATGATAAGGATGTTAAGAAGATAAAAGATGAAATGTGGAAAAATCTTGATTTGATTAAGGCTTACACAAAGCAGCCTGGCAAGAAGCCAAGCTATCCGCCTATTGCCTTGAAGAAAAACTCTACAATAAAGGACATGGCTTCATTTATACATAAGGATTATATCAAGAATTTCAGGTTTGCAAGAATATGGGGGAAATCAGCCAAGCACGAAGGCCAGAATTTTGGCTTAAATCACATCCTGCAGGATGATGACGTTGTTGAGCTGCATATGAAATGAAAGACAAGCTGACAGTTAGGGCAATAAGCGAAGGATATAGGGCAAGGTCTGTTTATAAAATTCAGGAAATAAACAATAAGTTCAGAATAATCAGCAAAAATGACAAGGTTTTGGACATTGGAGCGTGGCCAGGCTCATGGATACAGTTCTGCCTGAACCTGACAAAAAATATTACGGGCATTGACAAGAAAAGAATCAAGAAATTGGATAATGTCAATTTTATTTCTGCTGACATATTTCATGAAGACATACTTGACAAGATTAACAGCAAGTTTGATGTTGTAATCAGCGATATAGCTCCCAATACAACCGGGATTAAGGAATTGGATGTTTCAATGTCTTATGATTTAAGCATGAGAAGCTTGTACATTGCTAAAAATGTTTTAGTTGAAAATGGAAACTTTATATGCAAGATATTTCAGGGTGATGATATGAGATTTATGAATGAAGTCAAGAAATATTTTAAATACGTAAAATTCTTCAAGCCTAAAAGCTCAAAAAAAAGAAGCAGGGAAATTTATTTGATTGCCAAGAGCTTTAAAATATAAATAGAAACCGTTAAAAATGCCAATTAATGTTATGTTTTATGGGAAGCTGGGCAAAAAGCGCATTTGGAAGAGGACAATTTAATGATGTAGGAATTATTGTAGCAGGAACTAATAGTTTGGAGTTTGAAAAAGCTATTCTCGATATGTTTGATGAAGTTGTTTCAAGCAAAGATCGTGTTTATCACGCTCATCTTGTAAGGAAAGGCAAAGGATATTATCCAGTAGTAACCAATGTTTATGGGGCTCCTGCATTAGTAGATGTACTTACTGAAATGCATGATGGCGGTTGTCGCACAGTTATTTTTGTAGGATATGCATATGGGGGTTTTAAAAACTTGGAGATTGGTACTGTTGTTATTCCAACAAAAGCATATCACTTTGATGGCATATATCATCCTATTGACCCCAATAAGAAATTTGGTTTGCCCGATAAAGAATTAAAGGATAAAATAGAAAGTTTGTTTAAAAAAAATAAAATTACTTTTGTTGAAGGCGTTAATATTTCCGTTCCAGCAGTTACATTTCAAATGCCACATGCCAATGAACATTATAATAAAATTAAACCCACAACAGTTGAAATGGAGTTAGCTTCTTGCTACTCAAGAGCCAAGGATATTGGTGTAAGGGCTTTGGGCATATTGATTATAAGTGACAATAAAAAGACTAGCATTGATGACTATAATAAAAGGCACATTCGCACTGATGCTAAAAAAACCGTACTGCAATTAATCTCTAAAAACATAGGCAAAATTAAATTATCTCATTTAAAACTTAAAAAAGATTTTAAGGTTGATGATTATTTGGCAAATGTTATTCATGATCCTAAGGATGAAACTAATGTTTATAAGAATAAAAACCATTAAAAACAATAATTAATTCTTATTTTTATGCTAAAACAAGTTATTCTGGTAAGAACTGACTTAAAGATGCCTAAAGGTAAGATGGCAACGCAATGCTCTCATGCCGCTGTTGAAGCTGTCTTGAATTCTGATTCCAGAAAAATTGAAGCATGGAGATTAAACGGAATGAAAAAATCCGTTTTGAAAGTCAATGATAAAAAAGAGCTTTTTGAGTGCAATAAAAAAGCTAAAGCTTTAGGCTTGAAAACAGCTTTGATTACAGATGCAGGAAAGACATTTTTTAAAAAATCCACAACCACCTGTTTGGCCATAGGGCCTGACGAAGAATATAAAATAGATAAAGTGACTGGAAATCTGAAATTAATTTAAGAAGCTATGTACAATGCTTTTCCCTTTAAGCTTCTGAACTTCTTTTCTTCAGGAATTTCCACTGGTTCAAATAAGTCGTCATTTTCTATCAGATTTCTGAATTCCTCTTCTATGTTATTGTTTTCTAGTTGTTTTATCATATTAAGCAACACTTCTTTCTCTAGCATAAACTAATTGCATAGGTTTTTTAACACTTTCTAAATATCCGTAGAAGCTGTCATGCAGCTCTTCTCTTGTTAAACTTATTAATTTGCTTGGATTTATTGATCTTCCTTTATATTCAAGGTTTAATTTTGCCTGCTCTCCGACATATGTTCTTATTACTTCAGAAATCTTTTGCTGGTTTAATGCTTCAGAGCTTTTTGCATACCTTTCTGCTTCTTTCAAATACCTTAATATTAACATTCTGCTGCTTGCCAAATATAAGCTTTGAAGAGGCGTCATTGCAGGTTGTAAATATCTATCATTCGGTATGCTTAATTTTTCAGGTATATAATCATTAATTCTGGGATTTGATACATGAGTTTGACTAGCAGCAACTCTGCTTGGATTAAATGGAAGATGATGCTTTATATCTGCTGGTCTTTTAGCTCTTTGAGCATCTCCATTGCTATTCCTAAGAAGATTATCAAGATTGATTGATTCGACAATTCTCTCTGGGTTTGGAATGCCAGTAACTCGTCTTTCCCAAGGCTCATCGGTTTCAGTTGGTTTCCAAGTTAAATCTCTTTGAGCATTATTTGTTCTTGGCTTTGCAGCGGCTTTGGAAATTTCATTAGAATCGGCTATTAACTTTTCCACTTCATCCATATCAAGTATTGCAGCCATTTTAACCTTCAACAGAATTCCTTAACCCTTACTGCTAATAAGTTTCAGCCTTTTTAAAGTTTTCTAATGCCGGCTTTAATCAGCAAGGTTTATAAATAATGGGCATAAGAATTATCTTAGGACGACCATAGTGGCTTGGTCATACCCGGACACATTTCGAACCCGGAAGTCAAGCTTGCCACGTTCCAAGTTGTACTGAATTTGATTCGGGAAGCTTGGTTCGTTGTCCGCTCTATTTTTTTATTCTAAAATGCTAAATAATAAATCTAGAAAGATTTATATAGTTAAATGTGTTCTATATATTACATGTATGTAAACTATAATTGTGTAATGTTTACTTTACAAAAATGAAGAATTTTATCATGCAATTAAGAAAGAGGCACAGGTTAAGCCAGGAAGAATTAGCCAAAAAGGTAGGAGTTACCAGACAGGCTATAATAGACATAGAAAAGGGAAAATACCTGCCAAATTTATTATTGGCTTATAAGATAACAAAAGCTTTGCATACCAGCTTAGAAATGCTTTTTGTGTTTGAAGAAAACCAGGAAAAGCCAGATTACATACATTAATCTTTTTTCTTCATTAAAACATGAGCCAAAGCTAACCTTCCAGAGCCAATAAGCAGCAATGCTAATGAGCAGGCAAATACGAAAAGCTCAAGCTCTGTCTGCGCTGTAAAACCCCTTTTAATTCCAAGAAGCAATAACACAACAAGGAATTCTATTGTCAAGAATAATGAAGTGATTCTTGTCAATAATCCAATTAAAATCAAGATTCCCCCGGCAAATTCCAATAATGCTACAACGACTGCAAAAACTGCAGCTATCGGTATTCCAACGCTGTCAAAAAACTGGGTTGTTCCGCCTATGTTGATTAATTTAGACCAGCCGTGAAATATTAAAACAATGCCGAGAATAATTCTTATTGGCAGAGGGGCAAATCCTTTGAACTTGTCAAAAAAATTATTTAAAAATTTCATGATAATTAAAACCGGTTGAGTGTATTTAAGCATTACTAAACTTTAAATAATATAATAAAAAATAACTTATATGAAAAATAAGCATGATCTAAAGAAAATAGCTTTGGGCAGAGTCAATGATCTTTTTGAGCAGGCCAAAAGAAAGTTTAATTCTAATCCTGAATTAAGCAACAAATATGTTAAATTAGCCAGAAAGATTGCTATGAAGGTAAATTTGAATATTCCTAGCCATATTAAAAGGCAGTACTGCAAGCATTGCTATTATTATCTGAAGCCGGGAGTAAATCTAAGAGTCAGGAATTACAAGTCAAGAGTTGTTTATTACTGCCTGAACTGCAGAAAATACACCAGGTTTGTAATAAAGAAAAAGAAAATTTAATCTTCATCCCACTCAACTATTGGGTCTTCATCCTGGTCATCATCATTGTCATCATCGTCATCTGCCTTTAGATAAATTTCCTTTATCATATATGAATTATGGCATTATCATATATAAACCTTTTTAATTAACATAAGAGTTATAAATTATCAGTTTAAATCAAATAAATGCAATTTGAAAACTTTACAGAATTAAAGTCAATTGAGCCATTTATACTGGATGAATTAAAAAAGCACAAGACTGAGTTTCCAAGGAACAGGAAATTTGGAAAGGAATTAACTATTAACTTAAAATGGGCTGATTTGGGAGATTCAAGAGCTTCTGTTGTTGGCTATTTTAGATACAAGGACTTTATGATGAACTGCAGAGTAAACAAAAATGCTTTATATCCTCTAATTAAGAAGATGCCTGTTGGATCAAAAAAGCTTAATAGCTTCTTTTTCAACAAGCCATTTAGATATATTTATGACCAAGAAGTATTGAATAATCATGAAGAGGCAATGATATGGGTGTTTGCTCATGAGCTATGGCACTTTCTCTGCAAAACAAAACAAGCCAAAGGAAACTTTGAGACTAAAGCAAATAAGTTTGGCTTTGAAATGCTGAGGAAATATAAAGAAATTAATAATAAAGTTTATTCTCTTTTGTGAACTGCAATCTCATCTATCAAGTCAACATGACCTATGAAAACAGCCCTGCAGCAGTATCTTTCTAATCCCAATTCATCCATTACTTTCTTGGCATCCTCGCCGTTATTTGTCCTTGCAACAAACTCTTCCCACAAATGAGCAATTGGCTTTCCGCATGACATGCATCTGATTGGTATTATCATTTTTATTAAACTCCTTACCTGTATGATTTTTGTCTTTTAGCTCTTGGCTTTGAATCATTTGGCTTATGAGGTTCGTTTCTTCTTACATCGGCTACAATAAGGTGCCTGTCATAATCCAAGTAAGTCTGCCTTAAGCTTTTATTATTCGTGAATGCGACTATTGCCCTGGCAACAGCCAGTCTTGCTGCTTCAGCTTGTCCTTGCCAGCCTCCGCCTTTAACATTAACATCAATCTTAATTTTTTTAGCCTGATCTCCGGCCAATATCAAAGGTTCCATTATCTTGTCTCTTGCAACTTCTGGAGTATAATTATTAAGCAAAATTTTGTTGATTCTTATCTGCCCTTTTCCCTGGCTGATAGTTGCTCTTGCTATTGCCTTCTTTCTCTTTCCTGACACGTGAGCAAATTTTTCAGTCATTTTCTTCCTAATAATTTAGCCAAGTCTCCAACGTAAATAAATTTTGGAGTTCTTGAATTTAATATGTTCATTCTTTGAATAGTTTCAAACTTCTGTTCATTTAAAGCTTCTGGAATTCCAAAATAGCATTTTACTCTTTTAAGAGCTTTCTTGCCTCTTTCTTGCTTATGCGGAAGCATTCCTTTAACAGCTCTTTTTACAATCCTTTCAGACACTCTTGGAAAGAAAGGCCCTTTGAACGGTGTTCCTCTGGCTCTTCTTTCTTTGTACTTTTGGGATATATTTTCCTTGCTTCCTGTTATGGCAGCTTTATCGCAATTTACAATGTTAATTTGACTGCCAAGCAATGCCTGCTTAGCTGCATAAGCTGCCAACCTTCCCAATATTAAATCTTTAGCATCTATGTTCATTTTAACCCATAATCCTGACTTTTTTTCCGTTAGGATTTTGTTTTATTAATTCTTTTATTGTGATTGCCTTGCCTGTCTTGTTTATCTTTTCCCTTGCTTTTTCTGAAAATTGATAAGCAGCAACTGTTGTCTTTTTGCTGAAGGTTCCAAGATTCAGGACTTTTCCAGGAACAACAGCTGTTTCATCATCCTTAACATATTTTTCCAGTTTATACAAATTAACTGCTCTTCTCTGTCTTGTTGACTTTTCCAAATCCTTTGCAACTCTCCACCATATTTTAACATTGTTCTTTTTAGATAAATCTCTTAAATCCTGAATTAGATTTTTTAATGCTAATGTTGTTGGACCTGTTCTTTTTACCATTTTTAGTAGCTTGGGTTTTTTAGTATATTTTCCCCATATCTTGTAAGCCTGTACATTGATTCGCCATTATCTCCCATTAAAATTACAATCCCTTTCTCTCTTAATTCTCTTATTCCTGATTCACCAACCAGATTTCCCAAAGCATCTGGTTGAATATCTTCGCCAGGCAATCTTTGCAAAGCCTGCAAATATTCAGTCATTCTGTTTTCATAATATTCCATTTTTAATTTGCGAGAGACAGGGTTCGAACCTGTGTAGGCACTAAGCCACTAGCTCCTTAGGCTAGCCCGTTTGACCGCTCCGGCACTCTCGCTTGTTAATTCGAGAGCAACAGAGGTTTATTTAGCTTTCTTTAGCTTCTTGTTGAATTCTTCAAACTTGTTTTCCAGTATTTCCAATGCTGAAACCAAAATGTCTTTTGGATTTAACTGGCCCCAAGACTCTATTGAAAATATGAATTCATTTTCAACAGGCTCAATGCTTACTGCTGTGTCCTGGAAAGCTTCCAGTTTAGGATCTAAAACTGAGTACTCAACACCATTAATCTTGACAGCATCTTTTGTTATTTCAACTTTATGACTGCTGTCTTTAACAGCTTTTATGCTTGGCATGTATCTGTAATATGCTAATGCAGGGCTGAACTTCATATGCTGTTTTCCCTGCCCCATTATTGCCACAGCTTCAAATTCCAGCTTTTGGCTTTTGTCAAGCTTGACAATAGGCATCTTGTCATAAACAGGATGAACCTGGGGATCCTGGCTTACTAAATCTGAAGAGTAAACAGTAATAGGACCTTTTGCTTTTAGATTAAGATTTAAGTGGCAGGTTGGGCTTTCCAAATCTTCTGGCTTTTCAGGAAGCTTGTAGCTTTTCAAGTCTGTTTTTAATGGAATCAAGCCAAGCCTATGAGCTAGTATTTCATCATATAATGCAGAGGTATTTTTCAGGAAATTTACCTCTTCTATTGCCAAAACAGGCACTTCGCTTATAATGGCTCTTCTTAATGTGTTTACAAAGGCTACATCAACGCCTTTAATTGAAAAATCAAGCTTGTTTCCCTGATTTTTTAAGATTTTAATTTCCATTTTTAAATTAACCAAAAATTGTGTTTTTAAAGGTTTCTATCATAATTGATTAAACTCTTCTTCCTCTTCTAAAATGTTTTTTCCTGCAGCCATCATGCGGCATTGGAGTTACATCTTCAATTGTTCCTATTCTAAACCCTTCTCTTGCCAATGTTCTTATTGCTGCTTGGGCTCCAGGACCTGGATTTGCAGGGCCATTCTGGCCGCCAGGAGCTCTGATTCTTACATGCAATGCATTGATGCCAGCTTCTCTTGCTGTTTCAGAAACTCTTTTTGCAGCGCCCATTGCAGCTGTAGGGCTTGACTCCAATCTGTGAGCCTTGACTATCATTCCACCAGATGCTCTTGCTATTGTTTCGCATCCAGAAATATCTGTAATGTGAATTATTGTGTCGTTGTAACTAGCATAAATATGCGCTATGCCCCACCTTAACTTTCCTTCTCTATACATTCTTTATCATTTCCTGCTTTGGTTTTTCTATTTTTTCTTCCTTGGCAGCAATCTTTTGCTTTATAGTTTCATCAGGAACTCTTTCAGGATGATTTTTGTCATTAAACTGGGAATCTTTTGCATATCCAATTTTGGTTTCCTCATCTCTCTTGATTACATATGACGGAACTGTAACTTTTTTTCCATCAATTTGTATATGGCCGTGAATAATTAGCTGCCTTGCCTGCTTTACAGTTCTTGCTAATTTATGCTTAAAAACTTGAGTTTGAAGTCTCCTGTCTAAAATTTTTTTTAAATCTAATCCAAGAATGTCATTTAATGTTGAGCCGGCCTGCAATAAATTTAATTTTATTAATTTGTCCAAAAGAAGCTTCTCTTCTTTTCTTGCCTGCTCTGTGCTTAATTGCACTAGTTTCTTGGCCTGTTCTTTGAATGATTTTAATTTAGAATTAAATTTCCAGATTTCCTTGTTGTTCTTTAACCCATAATCTTTTTTTATTTCTTTTTCAGCATCTATTCTTGCTTTGTTCCAAGGATGCCTTGGAGTATCATATTTTTTTCTTGGTTGTTTTGGGTCACCCATTTTATTCTTTCTTACCTGCCTTCTGCGCTTTTACAACCTTTTTCATTACACCAACAGATTTACCGTGCCTAAAGTGCCCTTTGGTTCTTTGGCCTCTAAGAGGCAAGCCCCATTGATGCCTTAATCCTCTGTTGGATTTTATCTTTTGCAAGTTCTTTATATCAGATTCTTTTCTTAATTTTAATTGCGCTGTTGTTACGTGCAAATCATTTCCAGTATCCTGATCTTTCCTTCTGTTTAAAAGCCATTTAGGCAGCTTCTCAGGATTTAATATTGTGTTTTCTATGCTTTTTAATTTATCCTGGTTTAATGCTCCTATCTTTTCATTTAAGTCAATATTATTTACTTGGCACACAGCATTTGAAAACATGAAACCAACGCCTTTTATTCTTCTTAAGGCTTTAAAAACAGGCAGACTGCCATCTACATCTGTGCTAGCTATTCTTACAATTGCTTTTGGTTCAGCCATAAAAGTTTAATTTTGCAGAGTATTTATAAAGGTTTTGGGTGAATTTTGCCTTGTTTAGAAACTAATTTTTTGCTGATAATATACCAAACTAGCATAGATAATCCAATCAGGATTAATGTTGAGGCTCCCCACTGAGTCATATAGTAACTTGTGTATTCTGCAGTTTTTAGCTGGTCAAAGCTAAAAATCTTGAATTCAAAGCTGAAGAAGTAAGGATTTATTGAACTTGCATTAATGTCAAATGCAAATAGCAGGCTTACAAGAGGCCATAAAAAAGCTATTCCAAAATGCCATAAGTCCAGGATTAAATGGGATATTCCGTAAAATAAAACCATTAATCCAACTTTCTTGCTTATTATGTAATACGCCAGCAATGTTAATATCAAAATCCAGAAAATATTATGGGTGAAAATCCTGTGATAGCCTGGCATAAAATGATCCAAGTCCATTAATAATTCCATTATAATAGCTATTATTACAACATGAAATTTGTTAAGCTTTGGAAATAAAACCATCAACAGCAAAGCTGGAATCACTATGTGAAATATTGGCTCCATAAGATTGAGATTTGGCTTTTGTTTAAAAGTCTTTTGAAAATATTTATATAAT
>CAYRAU010000005.1:0-19643 GCA_964422525.1 Candidatus Woesearchaeota archaeon | reverse complement strand
GATAGAGGTTGCTCATCAGAGCAAAGTAATTTCATCAGAAATTATTGCAACTAACCGTTGTTAGTTGCCCTCGATAGAGGTTGCTCATCAGAGCAAAGTAATTTCATCAGAAATTATTGCAACTAACAGACTTTAATCGAAGTTCCTTGAATTTAGGCATTATAGCCGTTAAAAGCCTTGTTTTTGGTGAATGACTCTAGAAATTTTCATACGTTGTATTAACTAAAAAATGAATGATTAATTATTTATATTCAAAACTCATTATGCTTAGAAGATGGTTTATATCCCAATTGATATAGAAAAGGCTGTTATAAAAGAATGCAATAGGCGAAGATACAGCCCAAGAACTGCTAAAGCATATCTGTTTTGGATTAGCAAATTCTTAAAATTCTGCAAAAAAGATGCTAGCAGGATAAGCAAGAAAGATGTGCGCCTGTTTCTTGAAAGTATGAGTGAAAAAGACAAAGCTGGAAGCACCATGAATGTTGCTCATATGGCATTACGCTTTCTTTTTCAAGAGGTTCTTGATAAAAAGATGTGGATTGACATTAAATACAGCAAAGTCCCTAAAAAGCTTCCAGTCGTTCTAAGCAAGGAGGAGATTATTAAGCTGATTAATTCCATTAAGAATGAAAAACAAAGATTAATGATAAGCCTGCTTTACGGCTCAGGCATGAGAGTTTCTGAATTAGTGGATTTAAAAATCAAGGACTTAAACGTCTCTAAAGGCTATGGCTTTATCAGAAACGGAAAAGGAGGCAAAGACAGGCTGTTTATAATCCCTAAAAGTCTAAAGGCAGAGCTTTCAAAATTAAGTGAAAGTAAAGATAATGAAAGTAATTTGTTTCTGAGCCAAAAAAATAGAAAATACAATATCGCAACGATTCGGACCATACTAAAAGATGCTTCTAAAAATTCTAACATTAAAAAGAATGCTCATCCGCATACATTAAGGCATAGCTTTGCTACGCATCTGATAGAAAATGGCTACAGCGTTAATGAAGTCCAGGCAATGCTGGGTCATAAAAGCCCTGAAACAACAATGATTTACCTGCATATTTCAAGCCCAACAATGATTAATATAAAAAGCCCTTTAGATCATTTATGGCAATAACCACTTAGCCCAGTAAATTTGAGGCGTAAAATATATAAAGCTCATTTTATTAATATTTTACATGAAATATAGGATAAGTATTGAACAAGATGAAGATGGAATTTATGTAGCAGAATGTCCAACTCTTCCAGGATGTATTTCTGAGGGTTCTACAAGAAAAGAAGCTTTGGAAAACATTAAAGATGCAATTCATGGCTATCTTGAAAGCCTAAAAAAACATAATGAGCCCATACCGCCTTCAATAGAAGAAGAACTGGTAGAAGTCAATGCCTAAACTTCCAGCAAATCTTTCTGGAGAAAAAGCCGTTAAATTATTTATTAAATTAGGATATGAGATTGACCATCAAACTGGAAGCCACATTATTCTAAGACAAAACAAATACCCATTTAGAAGGCTAACTATACCGAGGCATAAATCACTAGCGAAAGGTACATTAAGGTCAATTATTAGGCAATCTGGGTTAAATAAAGAAGAGTTTCTTGATTTGATGAAATAAACAATGGGTTAAAAAATATAAAAATGAGGTTATTTATGGCAATACCAGAATACCAGTTTATTCTTGCTCTTTTTATCCAGTCTTAAATAAGCAAATCTTTCAGCCTGAATCATGCTTCCAATCTTAACCTTCATTAAAGTCTTTTCTCCAATTCCTTTCAATATCTTTCCATCAGGCATTAAAACTTCTACATTCAAATTGCCTTTTGCGGGAAGCCAATGAATTTGCTTTGAATTAAGATGAGTGTCATAGCCTTCTGACAAGAATTTATTATCCTTGAAATTAAACAGATGCATGAACCTGTATATTTTGCTCTTTTCCAGTTCATCTTGAATGTAAAATTCATCTGAAGTTTCAAGCAGCCTAAAGCCTTTCTTAGGATAATCAGGATGCAATGGCAGTTTAGCTTTTAGTTTTTTAGCATCCTTAATCTTAATCTTTTTAGCATTAAACAATATAAAGTACCTGTTGCTCTCTTCTTCTATTAATTTCCTGTTTTCCGTATACAAAACATCTATTGGAACTGTAACCTCTTTATTAGTTAGTCCAAAATTTAAGCAGAAATTTCTTATAGCTTCTGGTCTAATCCCTCTTCTTTTTAAAGACTGCAAAGACCAGGTTCTTGGATCATCCCATCCAAAGTATTTTCCAGATGCAACTTCCTGCTTAGCTTTGCTTTTGCTTATCTTAACGTTTTCAACGCTTAAAAAACCAGTATGAATTATTTCAGCATGCTTCCAGTTAAAAATATCCCAGATGTATCTTTCCATCTCGCTTTCCATCATCAAATCCTTTCCTCTTATAATATGGGTTATCTTAAACAGATAATCATCAATTGCCCAGGAGAAATCCAATAAAGGCCATATTTTGTATTTCTTTTTGGTTCTTGGATGGCTTCTCTCAGATATTCTGAAAATAACTCTATCTCTGAAAGCTGGATTATTATGCTGCATATCTGTCTTGATTCTTAATACAGCCTGGCCTTCTTTCATCTTAAACATCTTTTTCCAAGAAGCAAGATTTTCTTTTGCAGAAACATTGCGATGAGAGCATTCCAGGCTTTTCAATCTGTTTTCCCTTAACTCTTCCTGGCTACAAAAACAAACATATGCCTTGTCTTTCTTAATCAATTCTTCAGCATACTTATAGTAAATGCTTAGTCTGTCAGACTTGTAATAGATTTTGGAAAACTTGATGCCTAGCCATTTTAAGCCTTCTGGAATTAATTTGTAAGCATCTTTTGAAATGTCTTTTTCCTTGCTTCCAATTGTATCATCAATTACTAATAACAAATTTCCCTTGTATCTTTTAGCATAGTAATCATTCACAATGTAAGGATAGGCATTGCCTATATGCAAAGGTCCGCTTGGATAGGGAGCTAGCCTTAAAACAGGCTTTCCTTTAACATTTGAAAGCTCAGGTAATAATTCCTTTTTCTCCTCATGCTTTTTTTCAAGAAGCTCAGGAGCCATTGATTTTAGCTTTTCTTCCTGCTCTTTTACTGTCAGCTTGTTTATGCCATTAACTATAACATTAATTTGCTTTGAAATCTCGCCAATTTTTGATTTTAGCTCTGGCTTTTCCTGCAGAACCTTGCCAATAACAGCCCCTATACTGGCTTTGCCATTATATTTTACAGCATTCTGAAGAGCGTGTTTAAGAATTAAGTCTTTAAAATCCATAAATAAGCTAGAATTAATGTATTATTAAAAACTATTGCCCTGTCTTTTTCATAGCAACTATGCAATAGTCATCAAAGCGAAAAGCTTATAAATATATCTATATTAAGTGTTATTAATAGGTAGTAAAATGAACTTAAAACTTGATCCGGAACTTGAAGCAATTTTAGATAGACATGAGGCTGAAAGAAAACTTAATGATCTTCCAGGAGAAGTCAAAGCATGGATTATAAGCACTGCAGACAGAAAATCCCAAAGACACAGGCCAAACAAGATAGATGCTCTTTGCGATGGCTGTAAAGAGATTGTTCCTTACAAAAGGAATGGTTTAGAAAGATTCGATTCTGGCTATGATGAATCTACAGCATGCCAAGTTGGTGATGCATATTTCGATTATACTTATATATGCCCAAATGGTGATTGTCAAAATAAAATATCATTCAAAGACTTAAAATCAAGAGCATAAAATGAAAGAAACGCTTTTAGGAAAAGTATTGCTTTTTGGCAGCATTGGCCTGGTAGGCTTAGGAATTCTAGCTAAAGAAAACGCACATAATGAAATGATTAATAAAATTGTTAGCCAAGCCCCAATTGTTAAAGCGCCTGCGCCATACAGGATATGGGATTATTATGAAGGCGAGAAAGATTCAAATGGATTCCAGATAGGTGTTTGGGATGCTTATTTGGAAATGGTTAAAGAATTAAACCAGCATATTAGATTCATAGGCGGAAGCGGCATTCCAGCAAAAGCAGATTCTATGTACTTTCCTGACTTAAACAGGGACGAAAAAGTTGCTTACAAAAAGAGATAAAAACTCTCCTATTGTTATTATCGCATGACATACAGACAAAGAACAGCCCAATATCTGGGAAAAGTTAATCCAAATCCGGCTAATGCAAGATATGCATCATTGCGCAGATTAAGAGAAAAAGCTGATGCTTCTTTAGATCAAATAGCTTTTGAAACAGGATTATCAATTGGTTATTTAAGCAGGATTGAGCGAGGATTCATTTCAGAAATAGAAAATTCAGAAAAAAGAAGAAGGTTTGAAGCTTGTATATCCAGGCTAGAAAGGGAAGCTAATCAAGAGTAAAGCTTGAATCCTTGAAATAACTGCAGTCATTGCTTAAAGGGCAGAGCTTGCATAAAGGCTTTTTTCTGCAGTATCTTTTTGCATGCTCAACGATTAAAGCATGATATTGCTTATAGATTTTAACGTCTTTTTCCAGATTGCTTTCAAACAAATTCTTGATTTCATCGTAATCCAAATCTTCTTTGATTAATCCTAATCTTGAAAATATCCTTTTCGTATAAGCATCAATGACAAAATTAGGCTGGTTATAAGCATATAACAATATTGAGTCTGCTGTCTCTTTCCCAATGCCCCAGATTGACAATAAGTTTTCTCTAGTTATTTCTCTGTTGAAATTCAAGAACAATTTTATTTTCTTGGCTTTCTGGTTATTGTAGCCTGAGCTTCTAATCAGCAATGCCAGCTCTTCATCCTTTAATGACTTTAATTTTTCCCTGTCCAATAAGTTTTTGTCATTTAAAGCTTTAATGCACTTTTCAACATTAAGCCATGAGGTATTCTGAGTTAGAATTGCCCCTATTGAGATTTCTAATTTAGGATTGTCTGAAATAACAGGCCACCAGTTCTGAAAGCCAAAATGCTTGTCTAATTTGTTATAAACCTGGAAAAATTTGTCCATAATGGCTAAATATTAGCAAATTATTTAAAGAATTACTTTAGATTACATTAATGCCAACCTATGATTTTTATGACAACATCAAAGAATATAAAATAGGAAAGGTAACAACATCTGACACAGAGATAAAGCAGATTCTATTGGCATGGTTTGCCATATCATTGGCTTTTGGAATTGTATTAAGCTCAGGAAGCCTTTTTTCCCTGCAATTTCTGATTAATTTTGCTGTGGCAGCTCTGACAGTGGGCATTGGATTCCTGCTGCATGAGCTAGGGCATAAGGTAATGGCTCAGCATTACGGCTATTTTGCAGAATTCAGAAGCTTTAATGTAATGCTTATTCTGGCTGTAGCAATGAGTTTTCTTGGCTTTATTTTTGCAGCACCAGGAGCTGTATTCATAGCAAGCCACAGCATAACTGTAAGAAAAAACGGAATAATCTCAATTATAGGGGCTGTCATTAATTTATGCCTTGCCATAATATTCTTGTTAATATCCGGGCAGTTTACAGGTTTTTTAGGATTGGTAGGAGCTTATGGATTTTTAATTAACTCATGGCTTGCATTATTCAACATGATTCCTGTCTGGAATTTTGACGGAGCCAAGGTTTTCAGGTGGAGCAAGGCAGCCTGGATAACAATTGTCTTGATAGCCGGATTCTTTGTGTTTGTAGTTCCCCAGATTATTGACAGTTTAGTTTTATTTTGATTAATTAGTTATTAACAACATATTTTTAAATAGAAATAACATTAATTAAGCCATGTTTAGAGTATTTCGCTCAGATTGGTACGATAAAAAGTTAAATAAACTTTAGGCATCTGAACTGGAAAGAATCCATAAATTTGAGCAGGAACTTAAAAGTCAGCCTTTCACTGGAAAACCATTGGGATACAAATTCTTTCGCGAAAAGAGATTTAACGGCAAAAGACCGTTGTTCTTAGTATATGAAGAGCATCAAATAGTTTTCATGATTACAATAACTGATAAGAAGGCACAACAGCATGAAATAGATTTAATCAAAGCAAATCTGGAAGTCTATAAAGAAACTATAAGAAATATAGCTAAAAAGCTTTAAACTTCTTTTACTTTTCCTTCAAGTATATCTTTTATACCACTCGCTATATCCTGCAATAACTCGTTATCAACTTTCTCAAACTTTTTCAGTCTTTTATACTCTTGTTTTGAGATAGTTACAGTTTCCATAATATACAAAAGTTAAAGCTATTTATATAATTTACTATAGAAAAACCTGAACCAAAAAATCTTAAAAATGTATTCACTTGCTTTTATAATAATAAACAATCAATAATATTATCCCGGCAACCAGGAAAACATCTGCAAAATTAAACAAAGAAACATTTCTTTCAGGTTTTATTGGTATTAAAATAAAGTCTATTACATTGCCATAGGCAAACCTGTCAATTAAGTTTCCTAATAATCCGGATATTGCAAACACAACTCCAAGGCTGAATAATCTTGGCTTATTTCTTTCTTTAAAGTATAAATACAAAAATAGTATTGTAAAGATAAATGGGAAAATAACAGTTGCAATCAGATTATTGGAAAAAATGCCGAATACAATTCCTGGATTGACGGAATATTTGACAAGCAAGATATTTGGAATTAATGTTAAGTTCTGGTTTATGCTTAACAATTTAGTTGCTTGGTCAATAATAAGCAGAACAGGAATAAGATAAAACAGCTTTTTCATCAAAACATTTATATAGCAAGAATATAAAAACATTATTATGGGAGATGGTGATGTTTTAAGCTCAACAAAAGAGGATGAAAAGCCTGTTTCTGAGCAGATAAAAGATATTAAAAAGGAAACAGCTTCAAAAAAAGAATATCATTTGACTTATGATTCTCTGTCAGAAGGATTGGAGCCAATTTATTTCTGGATTCTTGATTTTATGAGGGATAAGTCGGGCATTGGCCCTTTTGACGTCGTGAAATACAAGGATGAGTATGATGCTGCTGTTGCAGGGGGATATTTTGCAGATATTGGCAGCAGGGCATCTGTAATGCAGGACAGAGCAATGAAGATAATGGCCACAATAAACACAGTAATAAGAAGCATAATAAATTTGATTTATGATTTAAGGGAATTTGACATAAGGCTGGAAACTTACAATCAGATAAAAGACGAGGATAAGGCAAAGGTTGAAGCTGCAGAATACGCATTAAAAGGGATATGGATGGACAATGTTGACATTAAAAGGGGAAGAGGCAGCATTAACTTGCTGGCTCAACAACTCGGATTCGTGACATTAAGAGATGCTTTCATGCAGGCTAACACAGAAGCGGATGTTGACAAGCTTGATTTGAATGATAGAGTCAAGAGGATTTTAAAGCCTAGAATATCAGAATACATAAAATGGAAAAACTACAGCGAGAAGGAATTAAGGAAAAGATACAACATAGAAAAATCTTACTTAAAAAGCCAGGTTAATGCATTAAAGTTTTACACAAAATGGGCAAAGCCATACTTGATTGCTGCCCAAAAGCTTGGCATATCAGATTTTAACAGCCCGGATATAGTAAACATATTCAACAATGTAGAGCTTCATCTTGGATTGTTTGGGACAAAAGAAGTGAAGCCAATTGATGTTGATGTTGCATATGCCAACATAGAATTGGATGAAAAATTTTATGCTTGCATAGAAGTTGATATAAAGTTCAGGACAGTTCCGCAGTCATTCAGAAGCCAGACAGGAAGCAATTACATTCACTCAGGGAGAATAGACCTGACTTTCAAAAGCTTTGGAATGTCAGAATCTGAATTAAAGAAATTGATGGAGCTGAAAAACAAGGAAGATTTTGAATTAATAGAAGGAATGACTGAAACAAGCCTTAAGGAATTGGAGGATGACATAAGAAAATACATTGATTTTGATGAAATAACAGAAGAGGAAAAAGACCAGAGAGTCATAATATTAAAAAAAATGCTGAAAGAAGTAAATGACGAAGACGCAAGAAAAAAGATAAAGAAAAAAATTAAAGAGTTAAAGGCAGGAAAAGAAAAAAAATTAGCAAACCCTTTTGCAGGCATTGGCAAGGGCTTCAAGGAAATTTTCTCCGGATTTGACAATCTATTTTCAGGAAAAAGCCATTCTTACATAAAATCAAGAGTAAAAGAGCAGGCATTGGCAAAAGCTGAAACATCATGCTTTGTTGTGTATGATATTTTTAAGAAGGCAAGAAGAATGCTGACATGGTGAGGAAAACAAAGAAAAAGGCTAAAGGCAAGAAGGTTCTTGAGAATTTAAAAAAGGCTGTTAAGGACATCAAAAACAAATCATTGAAAGAAGATGTCAAAAACCTGATGCAGGATGATTTCTCTTTCCAGGGAAAAGGCGATTTTGATTTCAGCTTTCCTTTTTCTGACACAGACTTTGATGTTGAAAGGCCTGTAACAAGGCAGACAAGAACAGCCAGACTAGAAAGCGCTGTTGCTTTGGAGCCGGATGAAAGAAAAAAAGAAAAAGAGGACTTTAAGTACACAAGCCAGAATAATAATTACAGAGAATCCAAACAGCAGGAAGATGAAACAAAATATGCTGCTATTAAAGAATATAATGAAATGCAGGGCTCCAGCGAGGCTGATTATGTCAAGCACGCAGCTCCAACTGCGCAGCCAGCTAAAGAAAGGCAAGACATTGGAAACATAGCCGCCTTGTCAGAATTAGAAGCCAGAAATCCAAATGACGTTTTAACTCAGAATGTCATAGGAAAAGACGTTACTGGAAAAGATTATAAAATAGGAAAACAAGGCAAGCTGCATAAAAAAGAATATTCAAGGCAATATGAGTAAAATACATTTCCACAAGGATTATGAAACGCCGATGGACAGAAATGTCGGCTTAGGCAGCTGGGGCTCTGACATTACAGGCGGAGGAGCTAATCAGCTTGGAATGATGAACAAGGTTATCAGCTCTGGACAAGGCTATGTTGAAGCATCTGCTTTGCAGAAACAGCAATTAGACAAGATTCCAAAGCAGCATTGGGATGAGATGAACAGGCTGGCAAGATTAACAGGAACTAAAGTTTCTCTTCATGGCCCTATGATGGACTTAATAGGAATGACTCCAACTGGAATAAGCGAGGAAAAAAGGCAGGAAGAAGTAACAAAAGTCATGGATGTTCTTGAAAGAGGCTATCAATTAGGGAGAAGAGATGAGCATGAAGGAAAATGGGTAAATACCCCTGTTAATTTCCACGCAAGCGCCATAGCTGGCGGAGGAGGGCAAGGGCAGGGAATTACAGAAGTTTACAAAAAAGACTTGCAGAAAAAAAGTGTTCAGCCAGGCGTAACAGACGAAGAGAAATTAATAAGTCATGCAATTGACACTGAAACAGGGCAATTACAGCCTTTACTGTATAAAATTAAAAGATATGCCCCAACAACAGAAGAAGAAAAGAAAAAAGGTTATCATGAAGCAAAGTTTACTCCGGATGAAAGCATTAAAGCTCTTAACAGAGATACATGGGACAAGGAAGTCAGGACTGTATTAACATATGAAGACAAAGTTTTTGAAATTGAAAAAAACATAGATCAGCTAAAAAATCAGATCCTTCATTTGGAATACGGGGCTGAAAAAGGTGTTTTGAGGCCTGATGAAGAAGCCCAGCTTGCAAGACAGTCAAATCAGATTAAGCTGATGGAAGGCCATATAACTCAGCTGGCAGAAGATATGCATTTAGGATTGCAGGGTATGCACGACACTCTGCATAAATATTATACTTCTGATTACATAGAAAAAGGCAAAGAAAAACAGTTTTACAAAGAAGTCTTAAATCATGTGGCAGATGCAAGCATTAGCAGCGATAAAATAAACAATGACTTAAGAGACCAGATTGATAAGCTGGAAAAAGAGAAAAGAGAATACAGAAGTTTAATTAATCAAGCCAGAAATGATGAAGAAAAATCCAGATTGATAAGAAAGCAAGAAGAAATAGAGAACAGGCAATTAGAAATTTCAAAAAAACATCTGGAGGTTTTAAAGCAGGAATCAAGAAACGTTGCAAGAGTTATGGGCGAATTAAGAGCAATGCCTCCAAAAAGATTTGTTCCTCTTGAAGATTATTCCGTTGACAAGGGAAGCCAGACATTTGCAGAAGCTGCTGTCAAGGCTTATGAGAAATGGGGTGAGAAAGCTCCTCTTATTGTGATAGAAAACCCCCCTGTAGGCCAGTTTGGAATTGCAACGGGGGAAAAATTAAGAGACATGGTCAAGAAAACCAGAGACAGGTTTGTTGACCAGGTTAAAGGCAAGATTGGCTTGGAAGAGGCAAGAAAGGTTTCTGAAAAATTAATTGGAGCTACATGGGACGTTGGCCATATTAATTTATTGAAAAGCATGGGCTATACAGATGAAGATATAGCAGAGGAAACAAAGAAGATAGCTCCTTTAGTAAAACACTGGCATATAACTGACAATTTTGGCGAGACAGATGACCATTTAGTTCCAGGCATGGGAAATGTTCCTTTTGACAAAATCACGAAGTATTTTGACAATAACAAGGAAGCATTCAAGATACTGGAAGCCGGGCAGTATGTTGCTGATTTCAAGCAGAGCCCATTCCCGGATTTAATGGAATATTTTGACTCGCCTATTTACAGCATGACAAAAGAGCCTTACTGGAGGGGGAATTTTGAAGTTCCAAACCTGTACAGCACAGGCTATGGAGAAATATTCCCTCAGCAGCACTTTGACATGTACGGGGCTGGATTTGCAACACTTCCAAGAGAATTAGGCGGCCAGGTTTCTGGAAACAAATCAAGATTTTCTGAAACGCCAAATGAATAATTTAATAAAGATTTACTATTTTATTCAAGTATGGACATAACTAATCTGTATAAGACCCAAATTTCTCTTACTGAGTGGTTTGAAAAATCAAATCATAAATTAACTGAAGAACTAAGAATTGAAGATAATGATAAAAGAGAGAGGTTAAAGGTTTTAAATGAAATTATTGGTTTGCCATTTGACAAGCCAGTGCAATTCAAGGCCATAGATTTGGCAAACGAGACTGATTCTTTTCTAGAATTCTTTAAAAAAGAAAAAAACAGATTATGCGCCTTAAGATTAATTCCAACTGATCCTTCACTCCCAAAACTAAGAATGAGAGGGCATACTATAGAAAAAGCGATGGAATGGTTTAAGGAACAAAAAGTAAACCCTTCTATGTATAAAGCAGACTTTGTTCCGCATTCTGAAAATTCGCTATGGTCAACTATATTCTTCGTTAATAAAAAAGGCATTTCTGGCGAGATGATTAAAGGAGGTCATCATCAATTAACACAAGGTTTTTATGAGAAGGAAAAACCAATAATATTTTCATTTGATTTTAATTCGTGGAATTTTAGCAAAGAAGACACAGAAGCCAAGAAACAAATAAAAGAGATTGCCAGCCTGTTATGCATAAAAGATTCCAAAGCAGCAAAAAGAATTAAGGAAGAGCTAAATGCGACGTTTGCAGAAGGTTATTTAGAAGGCTATTTTGAAACTGTGACCACTAAAGAACACGGATTATGGTTTATAGATTATAACAGAATACTGGGAAAACTATATCAAGATTATATAGTTAATATTAGTCAAGAAGAAAGTGAAGAAAAATTAAAAGGATTAATAGGCTCTAAAGGGAAGTTTACTGGCAGGGCAAAAATAATAGTAGATGAAAACCTGCATGGATCAAACATCAACAAAGAAGAGGTATTGGTATGCCCAATGACAACTCCAGACCATTTATTTTTAATGAAAAATGCTGGTGCAATTGTTACAGACCTTGGAGGTATTTTAAGCCATGCTGCAATCATTGCAAGAGAATTCAACATCCCTTGTTTAGTCGGGACAGAAAAGGCAACTTCATTATTTAAAGACAATGACTTAATTGAAGTTGATGCTGAAAATGGGTTTGCAAGAAAAATAGATTAATATGGAAAAAATCATTAAATAACTAAGATTCAACAATGTCTGTCAGATTTTTTCCTGAATCATTGCCATATTCACGCCAACAAAGATGTTTTATTCTTTGATGCCCGCCCACAGCAAGCCAACCAAGCAAGTTTTCCCTTTCTCTAACAAGCACAATTGTCTGGCCATAAGGTGCATTTTCAGTCACATTATGGATTCTTTCCAAATATGCTTCAAATGCAGACCTATCAGACGGGTCAACAGGCGCAAAAGCAAACTGAATTAACTTGGATTTTTTTGGCAGTTGCCCAGCCATTTTTTCAGCATATGCTTGCGGATCAAGTATTCCACCTGCATAAGTAGGCTCGCCATCAGTAATTAATGCAATGTAAACTTCTTGATCTGGATGCTCCAATGCAATTTTTCTTCCAACATGCTCCAAAGCAGAACCTGTTGCTGTACTGTCCTGAGGTGAAATAAGTTTATGAGCGCTTGTTGGAATTTCCTGAACACTGCCAGAATAAATAAATAATTTAACATCATCGCTAAGCCTATTAGTTCTGATGTAATGATGAATTTGTTTTGCCAGTTCCTGCGCATGCAAATATCTTTCTTCAGCTCCCATTGAACCGCTCACATCCAAGACAATGTAAAATGGCACTTTCACTTCTGAAACCTGCTGAGCAAGCTCTGGAGTAAGGGCTGGGAGGTTAGAAAAACCAGGATGCGTTAAAGATGTTACATGTACACAAACATTTTCATTATCAAGAAGCCTGTCAAGTGATGGGCTCATATAATCATTTTCTACTTCTGCACCAACTTTTTTAACTTGTTCTTTTAATTCAGCCTCTAATTTTTCGTCTCTAGGTCTATTGTACAAATTAGCGACCTTATTAACTACAATGTCAACAGCGATTGCATTTTGTCTTGCTAATGCTGCCTCAAGATCATTTCTTGATTCATTTCCAGTCAGATTCATATCAGAACAAATCTGCCAAATTCTTTCCTGATCTCTTTGAGACAAGCTCCTGTAGACATCTGTACTAAGAGCAACATATTCTCTATCTGGATCCAGATCATCTTTAAAATAATCACGGTTAATAGGAACATGACCATCTGTTGTCAACAAATCCCTTGTATGCGCAAGCAAAGGAACGTCATTAATGCCGAATTCTCTTCCCTTTTTAATTATAAGCTTCATTTAGCTGCCCTCCGAACATACCTAAGCTTCGCATTTGCATTGTCAATTATTTCTCTTTCAAAGCCAAGCAAGCTACCATGCACCCTCATAACATAATCGATAAAGCAATAAAAGTTAGCAAGAGTCTCGCTCAAATCATCCGGGCTGGTGCCTCCCTTGACTGCATTTCCGTAAACTAAATTATGAGCAACATCGTCATTAATCCTGGATTTAAACATTTCTCTCCATTTATCTCTATCTTGCAAAATAATTCTTTTCTCAGAAGAGACTGTTTCAATAGCCTGGGAAATGTCTTTGTATCTTTGCAGTTCAAAGTCAGCCATATACCTGAGCACAGGCAGCCACTTTGCATAAAATTGATCTTGTCCATCAGGAGAAAAAGAAATTAGTCCAATTAACGGCCTTACTGCTTTTGAAGCTGTATTTGCAGCAGCATCATTCATCCTGATTAAATTATTTGCAGTTTGCAAAGATCTGAAAAACTCTTCTTGCATTGATTGATAGCAGCTTTTAATATCCTTGGGAAGAGCTTCAATCATACCTGAAAATAGCTCTAAGTTTCTTATTGCTTTCTGAACAATTCTTGCAACATTACTGACTCTTGTATGATATGTTGACTGGCTTTCATCAAGATAATTTGGATCTAGCTCAACAAAATCAGTCATTATTTTATAAAACATCAATAATCTGCCTTTCTCAGTTGTAGCAGCCCTAATTGCCTCATCTTTCATAGAAACTTTTCTTCCTTTTCCAGTCCTTAATGAATAGACAGCATCTTCAAGACTAACAATATCCTGCAGCCTTTCCTGCATTGTTCCCATTGCTCTGGGAACATAAGTTGACCTAATCCTTGAAAAATTATCTCGTATGTCCGTGACATAATGCGTCAATTGGCTTCCGAATATAATCTTTAAGAATCTGCTAACATGCCCTTCCATCTGCCCTTTTACCGCATTTACCTGATCAGCAATCGCAGCAGGATTAAATAACTCATTGTAAAAAATACTAGGCTCATTCCTAACCAATGTCACCTTGCATCTTTCTAATTCTTCTCTTGTCAGTGTATCCCTATTCATCTGCAAATGAATCGGAATAGTTGTTCTGTTGCCATCTTTAGATTTTATCCTTAAAGCGCTTTCTAAGAATCTTACAGCAATGTTTCTCATTGGCATAACAAAAACGCTTTCAGCTTCTCTTTCTAAGTCTCTTACGCAATCCGCAAGTTCATGATCTTCCAACAAAACTTCACTTTTTTCGTACGCAGGAAACAACTGAACAAGATTCAGTAAAGCATCATGTAGGCTTGTAACAATATTATTATGATCTTTCCTAAGCTCGCGCAAAGAAGGTTGGGTTATTCCATTTGCAGCCTTCCTTACTCTTCCATGCTTATTTATTCCATCATAAAAGCAGGCAAAATTTGCGGTAAATTCCTGAA
Source organism: Candidatus Woesearchaeota archaeon (assembly GCA_964422525.1). Taxonomy (GTDB): domain Archaea; phylum Nanobdellota; class Nanobdellia; order SCGC-AAA011-G17; family CAYRAU01; genus CAYRAU01. The sequence continues at coordinate 5,088 of CAYRAU010000005.1, read as the reverse complement.
TTTTATTAAGAATCTCTTCTTGATATCTATTGATTTGGACAGCAAGGCTTCCAAGATAATCATGCGAGTCAAGTTTAGAAAAATTAACCCCAACTCTTCTAAGCCTGAAAAGATTAAGCTCTAATTGCGGAGGATTTTCTTCATGACTTTCTGCCATCTCTTCCAAAGTCTCTGTACTTGCCATTAAACCTATGTAATAAGATAATTATTTAAAACCAAATGGTAAATAAACAACTTTTATAAATAAGTAAATACAAACATTTTACAAAAAGAGGTGGTAATTTGCAAGATTATGATATTGCCTATGATTTTGCTGTAAAGGCTTACAAACAGTTCAAAAACATAATAAAATCAATAGCATTATTCGGCTCTGTTTCTAAAGGGACTCAAAATAGGGAAAGTGATATTGACTTAATAATAATAATTGATGATGCTTATGTGAAATGGGACTTGGAATTAGTTTCATGGTACAGGGAAGAGCTGGCTAAGCTGGTTGAAAAGCAAAAGCACGGAAAAAGAATCCATATTAATACCGTAACATTGACTACATTCTGGGAAAGATTAATTAATGGCGAGCCTGTTGTGATAAATGTATTAAGATACGCCCAGCCGTTGATAGATCCTGGAGATTTTTTCTCGCCATTAAAAGCATTATTGATTAACGGAAGAATAAGGCCGACGAAAGAATCCATTAATACTGTAATAAAAAGAGCTCCGCTGCATATTAACAGAAGCAAATACAACATATTGAAAGCAATGGAAGACTTGTACTGGGCAATGGTTGATTCTGCCCATGGCGCTTTAATGTCAGCAAGGCAAACTCCTCCAAGCCCAGAGCACATTCCTGAAATGCTTGACAGCATATTTGTAAACAAAGGCTTGTTGGAAACAAAATATGTTGACTGGTTCAAGGAGATGTATGCAATAGCTCATCATCTAAGCGCTGGAAATATTGTTGATGTTTCCGGCAAGCATATTCAGATGTACAGGGAAAGAACAGAAGATTTTGTCAATCAGATGACATATTTAATAAGAGAAATAGAAAAAAGAATAAATAATAATTAAGCAGCTTGTCTTAAAGCATCATACTGATTTTTAACTATAGATGCCCTTGCGTAGTTTCCAATGCCGCTATCCCTAGGATCGTAGCTTGTAACCAATCTGTCAATATGCTTAGCAGCTTTCTTTAAAGTCCCTTTTCTAAGTACATCATAAACTCTGCCTCTCATCTCCATAAGCTTCCTTACTGAAAGTTCGTTATTTCTATAGTCATCTATTGCAGCAGATATTGGTCCTTGCACACCAACCACTGTTTCTCCATCAATTTCTATTTCTTCTATGAAGTGCCTTTTTATAGGCTCAATGTCCTGTTCTGTAAAGTTAGGTCTTGCTAATATAGCTTCTAAATCTGCTTTTCCAGCAATTGCATGAGCATACTCTGAAACTCTTTCATCTTCTAAAGCTTCTCTCCTTACATAACCATTTCTGATTACTCTTTGCCTTACAGGTTCTTTTGCCTGATCAAGCAATGTATTGTAAAATTGGCCCATATAAGATTTCCAAGTATCTTTTGAAAGACCACTATCCTCAAATAAGTGCCTAAAATTAAGAATTGAAGCTACTGCATGATTTGCAACAGTTTCTGCATTGCCCCTTACTTGATAAGTGTCCATATCATTATGAACATTGGCTTCTAGAACTTCCTCCCTGTTAGGATGGCGAGCCATTCTCTCAACCAATTCTATGTTAGCATAATAATTATGCAAAAGCCTTTCAACATCCTGATTTGTTCTAAATCTTGCCATATTATCTCATTATTTTGTTAGTTTTTAATTTTATCGCTTTCTTATAGTTCTTGAAACATAAGGTATTGCCTTACATGCCAAGTAAGTTGTTAAAACACCATAAAGTGTTCTTGCTGGATCTTCATATAAGTTTTGGGCTATACTTCCAAGACCTTTCATAACTCCAATCCCAAGTTCATTCAATACGTCTTTAGCGCCATCATTAGTTAAGTAAGCTTCAAGACCACCTTTAATAACACCAGTAAGCTTCAAGACCACCTTTAATAACACCTAGTGTGGTTGATAAGCCTCCAAAAGCCCTGCTTAAATATCCGCCATTATGGGTTGTTGATAAAAAAGCAGCTGGCAAAGCTAATTCAGATACAGCAGTTTCTGCAGTCCAGATGCCTGCGTTGCCAATATTTTTTAATATTTTAGCCATATTATCTCCTTAATTTGTGTTACTATATAGTAGTAATTATTATATATAAAGCTTTTGTTTTAGAGTTATAAAACTTAAAAGGCTTGAATTTACAAGAATTATTGGTTTTCGACTTCAGAAACATGCTTCCTGACTTTTAAAACAGCATCTGGATTAACAGAAATAGCATCTATGCCTTGTTTAACCAAAAATTCAACAATCTCAGGATAGACTGAAGGAGCCTGGCCACATATAGAAGTTTTTTTCCCATGCATCTTGAAAGCCCGAATAATATTTGACATGGCCTGCAAAACAGCCTTGTCATTCTCATTAAAATAGCCGAGCTTGCCTAGCTTGGCAGAATCCCTGTCAACGCCTAAAACTAATTGAGTCAAGTCATTTGACCCTATTGAAACTCCGTCTATGTCAAGAGAAGCAAAATCATCTGGAATTAATGCTATTGAAGGAACCTCGCCCATTAGATAAATCTGGAAATATTTGCTTCTTTCAAGCCCTTCTTCCTTTAAAATTTCAAGGCATTTCTTAATTTCTCCAACATTTCTCGGCATTGGTATCATGACATGAACATTCTTGTTTTCTTCTCTTGCTTTCTTGATTGCCCTGCATTCAAGCTTAAATGCCTCAACAAAATCCTGGCTAATATATCTTGAAGCTCCTCTAAACCCAATCATTGGATTATTTTCCTGCTCCTCAAACTCTTCTCCGCCCTCCAAATCTTTGTATTCATTAGTCTTAAAGTCTGAAAATCTCACGATAACCGGCTTTGGATTAATTATAGAAGCCACTTTGCTGATTCCGGAAGCTAACTTGTCAATGTAAGATTCTTCTTCATTGTTTTTAATAACATACAATGGATGCTTTCCAATCTCGCTTGTAATTATGAATTCTATCCTCATCAGACCAATGCCTTCAAACGGCAGATTTTTGTATTCATTTATCTTGTCAGGCTCTCCAAGATTCATGTAAATCTTAGTCTTTGTTTTTAACTCTTCAATATCTTCCTTTTCTTCTTCACTCATCTTTTCATATTTTATTTCAACAGCCCCGGAATAAACTTTTCCAGAGCTTCCGTCAACTGTAACTTCCTGGCCATCTTTTAATAATGAAGTTGCTTTCTCAGTGCCGACGACGCATGGAATTCCAAGCTCTCTTGAGACAATTGCAGCATGGCTTGTAGCTCCGCCTTCATCTGTTATTATTCCAGATGCCCTTTCCATTGCAGGAACCATGTCAGGATTTGTCATAACTGTAACTAAAATGTCATTCTTTTCAATTTTGTTCATTTCAGAAATTTTTTTAATCAGCTTCACTTTCCCAGTAATGACTCCGGGGCTTGCAGCCAATCCAGTCAATATAACTTTCTTGTCTTCATAGCTTGCCTTTTCCTCTTCTGTTTCTTCCTCTCTTTTCTTTAATGTTGTAATTGGCCTTGCCTGAAGAATGTAAACCTTACTGCCTTCAACTGTAAACTCTATGTCCATTGGCTTTTTGTAATGATTTTCTATATCAAATCCGAACTTGGCAACCTCCAGAATTTTATGGTCATCCAAAGCCTGCTCGCCTGCCAAATTATCAGGAATGCTCTTTTTCACAGTCCTTCCAAGATATTCATCATAAGCAATCATCCAGTTCTGCTTTTTTATTTCCTTGTGCTTTATTGTGAAATCATCCTTGTTAACAATGTAATTATTTGGATTCACTCCTCCGGAAACTATTGCTTCACCCAATCCGTAGCCAGCCTCTATCATAATTTCATTTTCATTATTTGTGCTAGGATTTGCAGTAAACATTATTCCTGAAACATTGCCGTTAATCATTTTTTGCACCACAACTGCAATGTAAACTTTTGAATGCGGAAAATTATTTTTTTCCCTGTAATAAATTGCTCTTGCTGTAAACAATGATGCCCAGCATTTTTTGACAGAATTAACAACATTATTGCTTCCTTTTACATTCAAGTAAGTTGCCTGCTGCCCTGCAAATGAAGCTTCAGGCAGATCTTCAGCTGTTGCAGAGCTTCTTACAGCAACAAATGGCATTGACCTTCCAGCCTTGATCATTGACAATGTTGACTTGTTAACCATCTTAAATACATCAATATTAACATCAAGGCTGTCATAAGCATCCTTAATCTCCAGTGATATATCATCTGGAACTTCCTGATTCAAAATTAATTCCTGAATTTTTTCAGAAGCCTCATGCAAAGAGTCCTGATTGTCTATGTTTATTTTGGAAAGCAGTTTTTCAATATCTTTTTTTATTCCTGCTTTTTCCAAGAAAGATTTGTAAGCCTGGGCTGTGACAACAAAGCCAGGCGGTATTGGAAGCTTTATGTTATACATCTCTCCAAGATTTGCGCCTTTGCCTCCAACTGAAGAAATGTCCTTTTTAGAAATATCTCTGAACCACTTTATTATTTCCATTAATTATCCCTCTTTTTGAATAATACACTCTTAAAAGATATTTAAAGTTATCTGCATAGTTATATTAATAATTATAGAAAACTATATATTAAAGCTTATTTTACTGCTTTCTGCAAATGAAGGAACATTTATTGAAGTATTGGAAAAAAACAGCATTAATTAAGGATAAAAAATTAATCGAAGCTTTTAAGAAAGTTAATAGAGAAAATTTTGTTCTGGAAGAAGATAAGCCAAAAGCTTATGGGGATTATCCGCTAAATATTGGCTATGAGCAGACAATAAGCCAGCCAACTACCGTCATGCTTATGACTCAGGCACTTGAATTAAAAGAAGGAAACAAAGTATTAGAGGTTGGAACAGGCTCAGGCTATCAGGCTGCCATAATATCAGAGTTAATTGGAAATAAAGGAAAAGTTTACACTACTGAAATAGTTAATGA
>CAYRAU010000004.1:8488-20417 GCA_964422525.1 Candidatus Woesearchaeota archaeon | reverse complement strand
AATGCAGTTATATCCACATTTTTGCCAAACCTGCACATGTCAAAAAAGAAGTTTGTTAATGAACTGTCTTATATGAAGAATATATTTATGAATAAAAAAGTGCTTGAAAGCTTAGATATAAAAGATGAAGAAAGTAAATACTTGCTAACCTAAATATTTATAAAAAATTCTAAACCCCACATTTTATGCAAATTAAAGATTTGTACCCAAGACAGGGCAAAATTGACATTGAATTGGAAGTTGTTAATGTTGGAGAAACCAAAGAATTTGAGAGATTCGGCAAAAAAGGCAAAGTCGCCAATGCAACAGTCAAGGATGACTCAGGAACTATGAAGCTAACTCTCTGGAACGATGAAATAAAATTAGTCAAGCCAGGAATAAAAATAAAGATAACAAACGGCTATTGCAGCGAATTTCAAGGAGAGAAGCAGTTAAGCGCAGGAAGATTTGGAAAACTTGAAGTTATTGAATAACTAAAATTTCATATTATTTAATCTTTTTACTCTTTCTTCCATTGGCGGATGAGTTGAGAACATATTAAGCAGAGTATTTCCTTTGAAAGGGTTTGCAATAAATAAGCTTGAACCTGCTTCTGAGCCAAACTTTAAAGGCTTTAATTTAACAGAATTATGGATCTTTTCTAAAGCAGTTGCCAATGGCTTTCCATTCTTAATTAGTTTAGCTCCAGTTTCATCAGCTAAATATTCCCTGCTCCTTGAAATAGCCATTTGAATTATTAAAGCAATTATTGGAGTTAATATTGCAAGAATTAGCAAACCGATGATGTTGTTATTTCCTTCATCATCTCTTCCCAGACCTCCAAATATGGCTGCAAATTGAGCCATGTGCGCAAGATAAGATATGGCGCCTGCGATTGTGGCTGCTATTGTCGCAATTAACACATCTCTATTTTTTGCGTGAGCAACTTCATGAGCTAGTACCCCCTCTAATTCTTCTCTTGTTAATGTGTTAATTATTCCGTTGGTGCATGCCAAAACATACTTCTTCGGCCCTCTTCCAGCACAAAATGCATTGCTTTGGTCTGTAGGAATAAGATAAACTCCTTTCGGCTCTGGAATATTAGCTTCTTTTGCCAGCTCTTTAATCATTAAGTGGAGCCATGGCAGTTCTGATTTCTTAATTTCCCTGGCCTTGTAAAACATCAAAGCTATCTTGTCTGACAAAAAGTAAGAAATAAGATTTAGCAACAATGCCAATATTATGGCTATTGTCAATCCATTAGCTCCAAAAAAACTTCCGACAAGCAAGAATATGCCCGTTAATATGCCGAGCAGCAAAACAGTCTTGAATTGATTTATCATTATAACCCTCAAAAGAATAAAAACCTTTATATCTTAAAAATCTTTTGTTTAGTTCAATGGTTTACAATATAATTATAGGAAGAGATGAAAAAGACAAAGAAAAATTTGGCGATAAGGGATTAATTCTTTTAGGCAAGCAGTATGTTAAGATGGGTGAATTCACATCATTGAGCAATAATGTTTATATGGATATTGCAAGGTCCCATGTAATTTTAGTCTCTGGCAAAAGAGGAAGCGGTAAGTCTTACAGTTTGGGAAGTATTGCAGAAAACATGGTTAACTTGCCCGATGATGTTTCCAAAAATCTGGCTGTCTTAATTTTTGACACCATGGGAATATTCTGGTCAATGAAATTTCCAAATTTAAAAGAAGAAGATAACTTAAAAGAATGGGGATTGAAGCCTCAAGGCTTGAAAGTCAAGGTTTATGTTCCAAAAGGCCATTTCCAGGATTTCAAAAAAAGCAATATTCCAGTTGATTCAAGCTTTGCACTAAGGCCCAATGAGTTATCTGGCCTGGACTGGTGCTCTGTTTTCAATGTCCATATGCTTGAGCCAATTGGAATTTTAATAGCAAAGACAATAAAAAGTATGAATGGAAATTACAATTTAAATGACGTAATAAAAAAGATTGAAAATGATGACAGGGCTAAGCAGGAAATCAAAGATGCTGCTTCCAGCTTGTTCAGGCTTGCAGAATCATGGGGCTTGTTTGACAAGCAGTCAACTGAAATAAAAGATATTGTAAAAGGAAAGCAGGTAAGCATTTTAGATTTGAGCGTTTACAAAGACTGGAACATTAAAACATTAGTAACCAGCTTGATTAGCAAAAAATTATTGGAAGAAAGAATTTTGATAAGAAAATTGGAAGAATTGGAAAGCATAAAAAGCGAGAGCCATTATTTTGATGTTGCAGAGGCAAGAGAAGAAATGCCTTTGGTATGGCTGATGATAGATGAAGCGCATGAATTCTTGCCAAGGGAAGGAAAAAGCCTGGCAACAGACGCTCTTGTAAGCCTGCTTAGAGAAGGCAGACAGCCTGGAATATCTGTAATACTGGCCACTCAGCAGCCGGGAGAAATACATTATGACGCAATAACTCAGAGTGATATTGTGATAAGCTTAAGAGTAACAGCAAGAAGAGATATAGAAGCATTGAACAATATAATGCAGACTTACTCAACAAAAGATGTCTTAAGCTACTTAAATAATCTGCCAAAAATAAAAGGTTCTGCAATGCTCTTGGACGATAATTCTGAGAGAATTTATCCAATACAAATAAAGCCAAAAATGAGCTGGCACGGCGGAGAAACTCCGACAGCTGTTAAATTAAGAAAAGAAATATTAGAAATGTAAATTAAAAGTTGTCATTAGCTCTTTTTTCCAGATTTGAAATGCCTTCCTGGACAGTATTTAAACTGCTTTTAAAACCATTTATGCCTGTATCTCTGCATAATTGCCAGGTCATAGCGCCATCAAGCACTAAGTTTAAAGCCATAGCAGGGTTGTAACCCACTGAAGATATATCATACAATGCACTTAAACCATACAATACAGCGCCAACACTTTTAGCCAATGTAGTATACTTGCTATTTCTTACAGCATCAGAAAAGTGACAAGTGCAATCAAGCAAACCATATAACAAAGCAGTAGGGCTTCCTATTTGCACGCCAAATGGAAATTTGAGTGCGCTGTTTACTAAATGAGCCCCAAAATTAGAGCCATACACTATTAGTTTATCCCTATTAATATTTTTCATTTTTCTTCATAAATAGGCTAATATCTAAAAGAATTAATTATTTATAAACCTTTCTATTTTTAACTATCATATAGTGGTTACGCCTTTACATCTAAGCAGACTCTGTCAATCTTCGGCGAGAATACCCCGCATTTTACAGCTCTTAAAACCTTAAGCTTAGGGCTTAATTTTTTAATTAAAGAAAACGGAAAATCTTCTTTCTTTGCAAAATCATAAATATGAATTATTCCGCCTTTCTTAATATGCTTAAGGGCTAAATCCGTATAGTTATGTGCTGTTTTAGGTAGAGGCATAATAATTCTGTCAAATTTTTTGTTCAGTTTAGGCAATATTGTTTTTACATTTCCATTGAATAATTTTATCCTGTCTCCAAACTTATTCAGCAATACATTCTCTAAAGCATATTCATGAGCTTCTGGATTTATTTCAATGCCATAAACCTCTTTTGGTTTTGCATTCTTAGCCATTACTAACGGGAAAGGGGCAATGCCTGAAAACATAACTAAAACAGACTCGTTCTTCTTGACTTGTTTTGCTATTCTTAATCTTTCATTGCTCCATCTAGGAGAGAAATAACATGTTTCAACATTTAGTTTAAGCATTATCCCGGATTCCTTATGAATTGTCTCTTTAGTTTTTTCCCCTGCAATAATTTTAATTTTCTTGGTTCTATAAATTCCTGCATGCTTGCCGGTTTTCTTGGCAACTGTCTTAATGTTTTTATTTAATTTTATCAAAGCATTTCCAATCAGCTTTTCCTTGCTCTTAAGCCCTTCAGGGAAATCAGAGAATATAGCTATGTTTCCTATCGTGTCAAATGATCTTGGAACCAAGTCCAGTTCTTTTTTGCTTAACTTATTTTTTAGTGCAGTTTTCAAGTCCATGTTCATAAAAAGTTTTATATATCTAGTTAATAAAACTAATTCCATGAGAAAAGAGGTGTTGTGGTTTTTAACGTTTATCTTTTTAGTGCCTTTTGTTAATGCCCAAAACACGCTTACTGAAATACTGTCTTATGCTCTTGGAGTCAACACTGAAAGCAGTTTCCTTGTTCTTGCATTTGGCATGTTTGTAATAATGACTGCTGTCATAAACAAGCTTGCCAATAAGTTCTTTACAGAAAGCAGAAACCTGGCATTGATAGTTTCCATAGCAATATCTTTAATAGCAATAAACTTCATGCCTCAAGATTTATACACTTTCTTTGCTAAATATGTTGTATTAATTGTTGTGCTTGCCGTTATATTGGCCCCATGGATTTTAGTTGACTGGTTTGGAAGAATTCCAAGGAGAGCCAGACACTTTGTTCTTTTAGTAATTTATGCGGTAGGATTTGCGATAATCTGGAAACTTTCTCAATATCCAAGCTTTAGCAGCATTTTAGAGTCAGAATTCCCATTCTTTATTTTTGATTCCATAAGTTTTAAGCAAGTTTCTTATCTGGCTTTAGGTATAGCATCTGCTGTTTCAATATGGAACATGAAAAACACCACTAATGAATTGCAGGAAAGGGAAAGGTTAGCGCAGACAAGAGCTGAAACAAGGGAAAGAATGGCAAATGCAAGATTATCTGAAATAAGAGCCAGAAGAGAAAGCCCAGGTTTATTAACAAGAACATGGAGAAGATTTGGAGGCAGACCCAGTAATCCATAATCCATGGCGAATAAATGTTAGAACCACTTATTCAATCCTTTCTGGTCTTTAGAAACCTGCTTTTTGCCGCTTAGTTGATTAAGAAAATTATCCACTCTTTCTTCATTAAATTCGTGCTTGTCAACCAACAAAGCCTTGACAGCCTCTTCATCAACAATCTTCCAGTTCAGCTTATATTCTTTTATTACAGGCATATTTTTTATTGTTGCATAAATTCTTTTCCAGTCAAAATCCGGCTTGACTTGCTTGAATAAATTATCAAAGTTCTTGTATTCCTTAACCAATCTTAATGCATTCTTAGGACCTATGCCTTTTATGCCGCCAACATTATAGTCTGTGCCAACAAGTATTGACAAGGCAATTAATTGCTCTCGGTCTATTCCTAAATTATTCAGCACTTCCCTTAACTCAATTAATTCAGGTGTTACTGAAACATAAATTCCAGAAGGCAGTCTTCTTTTTGTTGATAAAGTCAGATTTTTGACTATTTTTGGAGCCCCATATAATAATGAATCATAATCTGTGCTCCCCACATAATCAACGTGATTTCTTTCTGCCATGAAAGCTGCCTGAGCTTCTGCTTCTGATGGAGCCTGGATTACAGGCAAGCCTAAAGCTGAAACAAGCTCTTTGCTTTCTTTGACGATTTCATTGGATAATCTTGTTGTTTGCTTTGAATATCTTAATATTAATTCTTCATCTTCCTGCTCTTTTGCCTCTTCAAGCTTTTTCTCAGCCTGTTTTTTTCTGTATTCCCTCTCTTCTTGTTCATGAACCTTCAGTAAAGGGGGTTTTCCGTCAAAAACAAAAGCGAGTTTTACCTGTTTTCCAATTAAGTTTGTTATTCTGGATATTATTCCCTGCAAATGGCTTGTTACGTTTCCGGAAGAGTCCATTAATTGCGTGCCGTCTCTCTGCCTTATAGAAGAAAGAAATTGGTAAAGCATTTGCGAAGCGTCTACTGCAACCTTCTTATTTTTCAAGTCTTCAAAAGAAATCTCTTTCTTTGGAACCAAGTTCCCTATCTGCAAACCCATGACAATAATCTAAAAGTAAAGAATATTTAAGTATTTTGCAAAGGATAATCAGCATCCTTGCAATATTTCAGACATAGTCATTGTTCTGTTCTTGCGACCCATACTAAATAGATTTCTGTCTCTAAATGTAATATCACACCCATTGCCTTTAAGGGCATTCTTATATTGATCCAATTCGTCAAGTATTGCTCTAGCATAATTATCAGCTACAGACTCGTCATCGTCTGTTCTTAATACATTAAAAGCAAAAATCCTACCAGTTTTTCCAGATTCGACTGAAAATTTTAAAGTACGAGTATAATCCTGGGATGAATCTCTTCTAGAAGGGGTTGTTTCCTCTACCATAAATACAGCTGGAAAATTATCTTCATCCAGTCTAACATATTTTAATGTTTCCCTAACGCATCTGTCTATAAAGCCCATTGCCATATATAATAAGTCATTTTTTTTGTTTATAAAGCTTTCTATTTGTAACTACTATTAAGTTAATATATATAGATTTATATTTGGGTTAAATTTCAGTCTTGTAAAGAGGATGATAAAACAAATTTCTTTAGATCATAGCGGAGGCTTTTATATGTATAGGCTGCACAATGAAAAGATAAGCAAGCTTTGTCAAGACTATCCTGGACTAGCCAATTACCTAAATGATGTATTCGTCAATTGCCCAAACCATTATTTCCAGATTGGACCAAGAAGCTCTAAGCTAAGGTTTAAGCTTAATGGGAATTTTCACCAGGTTGTTGGCCATGAAGTGTCTGATATGGCTCTTACAGGATTAAAGGTTAATAATGAAAGATATAAGGCAAATCACTCAAAAGTGCAGGTATTCATGCTGGAAAACGACAGCAAGACAATTGCAATGGAAGTGCCTATTTGGATAAACAATGAGGAGCTGGAACAGGCAAAAAATCTTGTAAATAATGATGCTCCGCTGACAGGTCATATTGATCTTTTAAGGATAGAAGACAATAAAATATGGATATGGGACTACAAGCCAAATGCGTATAATGAAAAATATGCTGCAACGCAGATTTATTTCTATGCCCTGATGCTGAGCAAGAGAACCGGAATACCATTGGAAAACTTCAGATGCGGTTATTTTGACAGCTTTTACGCTTATATGTTTAAGCCGGCTGAATGCAATATGGACTTAAATCTGTTAAATGAATTCTTATAATAAGTTTTATTAAAGTATTTAACAAGAAATAATGTATGGCAGATAAAGCAGTTATTCAGTTCTATCCATTGGATTTTGAAGACCTTGGGAATAAGATTAAGATATTTGGCAAAACGCTGGATGGAAAAAGAATTACAATATTGGATGACTCTATAAAACCTTATTTTTATGTCATGACTGACAATGAAAAACTAGTTGAAAAAATAAAGAAATTGTCTGTTAAAGGCGTAGAGCAAACGCTTTCTGTTTTAGATGCAGAAGTCATTGAAAAGAATTACAATGAAAATCCCATAAAAGTAATCAAGGTCATTGTTGATGAGCAAAGCCATATCGGCCCAATATCAAGCAAGATAAGCTACAAATATGAAGTTAAAATCAAGGAAAATGACATAAGCCTGATAAAAAGATATCTTGTTGACAAATCAATTCTTCCTTTATGCTTATGCGAGGTCAAAGGAAATTTAGAATATCTGGAAGAAGGACCTGCAATTATTGGGGAAGTAAAGCAAGTTGGAGAAGACATAATAAACAATCCAACAATTCTTGCATTTGATATAGAAGTTTACGGACTTGCAGGAGGCAAAGACAAGATAAAGAAAGATCCCATAATCTCAGTGGCTTTTGCTGACAACAAAGGCTTTCAGAAAGTTATAACCTGGAAGAAGTTTGAGGCTGAAAAATATGTTGAATTCGTCAATGGTGAAGAAGAGCTAATTGAAAGATTTGTCGAGATTGTTAAAGAAAGAAATCCTGATTTCATTGTTGGATACTTCTCAGATGAATTTGACTTTCCATATTTGAGAGGAAGAGCTGAAAAATATGAGATAAAACTGAATCTTGGCATTGATGAAAGCGGAGTTATTTTTAAAAGAGGCGGGCAATCAAGCAGCGCAAAGATAAAAGGAATTCCTCATCTTGACTTATTGAAGTTCATCAAGAACATCATGTCAGGCTCCTTAAGGCTTGACTCATACAGCCTGGAGTCGGTTGCCCAGGAATTGCTTAAGGAAGGAAAAAACAAGTTTGACATTGAATCAATTGAAGAGCAGTGGGATACTGGCAATATAAAAGATCTGTGCGCTTATAACTTGCAGGACGCTAACTTAACCTTAAAGATATGCGAAAAAATATTCCCAAACATCGGCGAGATTGTCAAGCTTATTGGCATTGGCGCCCATGAAATCTGCAGGATGCATTACGGGCAGCTGGTTGAAAATTATTTGATAAAAAGAGCAAAAGACTATAATGAAATAGTGCCAAACAAGCCAAGCCATGACCTGATTTCTGACAGAGTCGGAGAAACTTATCAAGGAGCTTTTGTAATGGAGCCAAAGCCAGGATTTTATGATAATATTGTATTTTTAGATTTCATGAGTTTGTATCCAACAATAGTAATAGCCAAAAACATAAGTCCAAGCACATTAAACAAAGGCAAAGGCTACAAAACCCCAAAAATCTACGATGAATACGGAAATTACAAGGAGTTTACCTTCAGCTCAGAAAAAGAGGCCTTTATTCCAAGCGTTCTTAGAGATATTATAACAAGAAGAAATAGGATAAAAGAAATGCTGAACAAGGAAGACAAGCCTAATCCTGTTTTAAAAGCAAGATCTTACGCATTAAAGACAGTTGCAAACTCCACATATGGATATATGGGCTTCTTTGGAGCAAGATGGTACTGTAAAGAATGTGCTGCAAGCATTACTGCATGGGCAAGATATTACATCCAGGATGTTATTGAAAAAGCCAAAAAGGAATTCAATGTTGTTTATTCTGATACAGACAGCATTGCATTTACTTTAGGCAAAAAAACTGAAAAAGACGCTGTTAATTTCCTGCAGAAGATAAACAAGGAGCTTCCAAGCCTTATGGAACTGGAGTTAGAAAATTTTTATCCGAAGGGAATTTTTGTTTCAAAGAAAGGAGAAGGAAAAGGAGCAAAGAAGAAATATGCATTGATTGATAGGAAAGGGGTAATGAAGATAACTGGATTTGAGACTATAAGAGGCGATTGGAGCCTGATTGCAAAAGAGGTCCAACTTAATGTTTTAGAGATAATCTTGAAGGAAAATAATGTTGAAAAGGCAAAGAAGTATGTTCAGAATGCCATTTCAGACATAAAAAACAAGAAGATTCCAATAAAGAAAATGCTTATAAAAACCCAGTTAAGACTAAGAGTTCAGGATTACAAACAAATTGGCCCTCATGTGGCTGTTGCCAGAAGACTAAAAGAATCTGGCATTTATGTCAGCCAGGGAACAAACATATTGTATGTTATAACAGAAGGGGATGGAATGATAAGAGACAGGGCAAAATTGCTAAAAGAATGCAGAGAAGATGATTATGACAGCAGTTATTATATAGAAAATCAAGTTATACCAAGTGTTGAAAAAATCTTTGAGATATTTGATATTAAAAAAGAAGATTTAATGCATAAGGAACAAAGCAAATTAGGGGATTTTTAATGGAAGACTGGGAAAAAGCTGGAAAAATAGCGTCCGAAGCATTATTGTTTGGCAAAAGCTTAGTCAAGCCAGGAGCAATGTTATCAGATGTTTCTGAAAAAATAGAAAAGAAAATAGAGGAGCTTAAAGGCAAGCCTGCATTTCCTGTAACTATTTCTATAAATGAGGTTGCGGCTCATGCGCTTGCAAGAAAAGATGATATTTTCAATAAAGGTGATTTAGTAAAATTGGATGTTGGCGCCCATGTTAATGGCTGCATTGCTGACAACGCCTTGACAATAGATCTTGGCAGCAACGCCAAATTGGTGGAAGCTTCTGAAAAAGCTCTGGAAGAAGCAATAAAAAAAGTCAAGATTGGGGTCAAGGTCAGAGAGCTTGGAAAAGCAATAGAACAAACCATCAAAAGCTACGGATTTAATCCTGTTAAAAATTTGTCAGGACATCAGATAGAAAAATTCCAGGAGCACGCCAAGCATGGAGTAAGCATACCAAATTATGATAACGAAGATGAAAGCACAATAGAAAAAGGAATGATAATTGCAATAGAGCCGTTCGCAACAGAAGGTCCTGGAATCGTTGAAGAGGGAAAAGACTCAGGCATTTACGAAATAGTCAATTTCAAAAATGTAAGAAGCGACATCTCCAGGGAGATTCTTGGATATATTCTTGACAATTATCAGACATTGCCTTTTTCCAAAGACTGGCTTCTAAAAGATTTTCCGGAATTTAAAGTAAATTTCGCAGTCAGAATGCTTGAGAAAGACGGAATAATTTATCACCATAAACAACTGGTTGAAAAGGGAAAAGCTAAAGTCAGCCAGGCAGAGCATACTTTACTTGTGGATGATGAAATTAAAGTTCTAACCAAACGATAAATATATAAACATTAGAGCAGATTTTCTTGTTTATGGACACTGTAGGCGACATAATGATTAAAGAAGTTGTCACAGTAAAAAGCAATCTTACTATTTTTCAAGTTGTCAAAGTAATCGGCGACAATAAAGTCGGTTCTGTAGTTGTTGTGAATGACGATTATATCCCAATTGGCATGGTTACTGAAAAAGATATTGTGAGAAAAGGCTTGTACAAAGGCGTTGATTTAAGTAAAGAAAAAATAACAACAATAATGGCTACCCCAGTAATTACAGTAACTCCTGATGTAAACATATTTTTTGCTTCTAAGCTTATGCAGGAAAGGGACTTTAGAAGACTGCCTATAACAATAAACAAAAAACTAGTTGGTATAGTTACTGAATCAATGATAACAAAGCATTTCACAGAGCAAAGAAGGCAATTCTACAAGAAAATAAATCCGGAACTAGCTAAGATGTATTAGCACATTTGAACAATTCTAAGATCATAATCTCTGTCCATAAAAGATGGTGCTTTCAAATCCCTAAGTCTGATTGTATTTATAACATGCGCTCTACCTTGTTTTAAACAAGCTTCAATATTCTCTTCTTGAGCTCTGGCTGCTGCTTCTGTTTCTGAACATAAATTCGCTAATAGTTCTTTTTCAGGAACGCCTTTATGTTTAGAATCTGCTTTAATGTCTGGTAAATCTAAATACCACCCATGAAGGCCAGCTTTAAGCACATCAGCCATCCTAGCGCTTAATTTATCTACAAATGCTCCATATATTGGGAAAATCTGTGGTATAAAAGTTCTATTTTATATAGACTATCTGACCTTGATACAATTGCAGTTAGAGTTCTAGTCATATTAAGAGAAATAAGAAGAAAGGATAAAAAGTTAACCGAAATAACTTAATTCTTTAGTTTTCAATGTTCCGCTTCTGGCTGTCTTAAGATACTGCTCTTCAATCTCGCTATATCTCTTGAAGTCTTCCTCTGATACAGAAGGCGCACTGTGCTTCAAAGCTTCTGTAAAGTGGGCCATATTAACTTCTTTTGCTTTAATATCTTCTCTTAAGGCGAGCATTCCAGCTTCCCTGCATACAGATTCTATGTCAGCACCGACAAATTGATTTGTGTGCTTTGCCAAATAGGACAGATCAACATCTTTTGTGAGAGGCATATCCTTAGTGTGTATCTTGAATATTTCCAATCTGGCTAGCTCATCAGGTGTTGTTGTTGAAATTATTCTGTCAAATCTTCCAGGTCTTAGCAAACTTGGATCTATTAAATCAGGCCTGTTTGTTGAGGCAATTACTACGACATTGGTTAGCTCTTCCAAACCATCCATTTCAGTTAATAATTGATTGACCATTTTTTCTGTGGCTCTTGAGCCGTCCAAGCCTCTTCTTGATGCAATTGAATCTATTTCATCAAAGAATACAACTGCCGGAGCAGCTTGCCTTGCTTTTTCAAATACTTTTCTTATTCCTTTTTCAGATTCTCCAACCCATTTGCTTATTAATTCAGGTCCTTTGATTGAAATAAAGTTTGCCTCTGACTCTTTGGCAACTGCTTTAGCCAATAATGTTTTTCCTGTTCCAGGAGGACCATACATAAATATTCCTCTTGGAGGTCTTATTCCGATTCTTTTGAATGC
>CAYRAU010000004.1:0-8478 GCA_964422525.1 Candidatus Woesearchaeota archaeon | reverse complement strand
TCAACAGCTTCTTTCAAGTCCTGTTTTAATTCTTCTAAGCCGCCTATATCCTGCCAGCTTACATCAGGAGTTTCTATTAATATTTCCCTCATTGCGCTAGGTCTTACAACTTTTAATGATTCTAAAAAGTCTTTGTGAGTAACAGTCATTTTTTCTAAAGTTTCTTTTGGAATTGGCTCTTTTTCTTTTAGTTTTATTTCAGGAAGAATTCTTCTCAACACATTCATAGCTGCTTCTTTTACCAAAGCTGCTAAATCAGCCCCTACAAAGCCGTGAGTTATGTCAGCAAACCTTTCTAAGTTTACATCCTTTGTCAAAGGCATATTTCTTGTGTGAATCTTTAATATGTTTAATCTTGCTGCCCTATCTGGAACTCCAATTGTAATTTCCCGGTCAAATCTTCCAGGTCTTCTTAATGCAGGGTCTATTGCATTTGGCCTGTTTGTTGCTCCAATAACAACTACCTTGCCTCTTGCCTTCAAGCCATCCATTAATGTCAATAATTGAGCAACAACTCTTCTTTCAACTTCCCCATAACTTTCCTCTCTTTTTGGAGCTATTGCGTCAATCTCATCTATGAAAATAATTGAAGGCGCGTTCTTTTCAGCCTCGTCAAAAATATCCCTTAATCTTTTTTCAGATTCCCCATAAAATTTATTCATGATTTCGGGGCCATTAATTAATATGAAATTAGCTTCTGATTCATTAGCAACTGCTTTTGCCATTAATGTTTTTCCGGTTCCAGGAGGGCCGTGCAATAAAACCCCTTTTGGAGGCTCAATATTAAGCCTGTCAAATATTTCAGGATGCTTTAATGGCAGCTCTACCATTTCTCTTACTTGCGTAATTTCCTTGTACAATCCGCCAACATCTTCATAAGTTACATCAGGAATCTTTTCTTCACTAACCTCAACTGCTTTTGGATTTAACGTGATTGTAGTTGATTCTGTGATTATTACAGGCTGCTTTGGGTTGCTGCTTACAATTATGAATTTCAAACTGCCAAAGCCAAAATTACCTTGGAAACTTTCTTCAAACATTGAGAAAACATCATCAAAAAATGGGCTGTCGCTTAAAGTCCTTCTTCTTCTTGAAGCTCCGCCAGGAACAACTATATCTCCCTTTACTACAGCCCTTCCAAGCAATGATCTCTTGAACAAATTAGGACTTGCCCTTATCATAACGCCTTTTTGCGCAGGCGCTATAACAATGGCTTTAGCTTCTTTAACATCAGACTTTCTTACTCTTACAGTTTCTCCGATTCCTGTTTTAGCATTTCTTCTAAGAATACCATCCATTCTGATTACAGATTGACCAACGTCTGTTGGATATGCCCTGTCTGCAATACCTACTGTAGCCCTATTACCTTCAATTTCAACAACATCCCCGGGATGAACGCCTATCTGATGCATTGTTTCAGAATCTATCCTGACAATGCCTTTATACGCCTCTTCCTGCAAGGCTTCCATAACCTTTAATGTTGCTTCTTTCATTTCTTCCATCTTTATTCCAGCTTATATAAATCTATTCCCTTATTAAAATGATTTTAATTCTTCGGTTAGCCCATTTTCTTGGGACTGAAACTCTTGTAGATGTGCTGTAGCTACATACTTTTCTTTCAATTAATTCCTCAGCCTCTTCAATAGTAATCCTCATGGTATAATTAGGGTATAGAAAAGGTATTTAAATATTTCTATCTATATTTTCCAGTAAATAATTAGAAATAAGACAGTTGATTCTTATTTTTTTATGCAAGATCATATTAAAAATTTTAATAATGAAATAACAATGATTTATGGTGAGCCTGCTACTGGAAAAACTACTATAGCTTTAATGTCAGCTGTAAATTACTGCAAGAACAAAAAAGTTGTTTTCATAGACACTGAAAAAAGCTTTAACTTGGAAAGATTCAAGCAGCTTGGTGGAAATGTTCAAGAGCTTGATAATATTTTTGTTATAAGGCCTGTTAGCTTTTCTGATCAGCTTGAGAAAATAGAAAGCTTGAACAAAATTAAGAATATAGGATTAATAGTTGTTGACAGCTTAGGGATGAAATACAGGAAGGAAGTCAGGGAAAACTACAAAGAAACCAATGATATTCTGCATAAGCAGATGAAAATTCTTAATGACTTCTCAAAAAATATTCCCGTAATATTAACCAACCAGGTCTCTTTCAAGGTTGAAAGCAATAAAAATGACATTCTTGGCGGTGATAAACTAAAGAATTGGTGCAAGAAATTAATAAGACTGGAAAAAGAGCCAAGAAGATTTATTTTTGAGAAGCCTGAATCTAAACAGTTTTTGTTTAATATAAATGAAAAAGGCATTCAATTTCTGTGAGTTTTAACTTGGGTTTAGAATGCCAAAGATAATTAAGAATCCTAGAACAATGGCTATCAAGCCGAATATTCTTAATGTGCTTTCCTTTAAATTGGATTTTGTATAGCTAATGCCGATTGACCTTGAAGTAAACCTGGGAAATACTTTTGTGCTTGGAACAATAACTAGTATCAAGCCAATAATAATCATTGATAATCCTGCTAAGTTCATTTTTAAAATAATGTTATAATTAGTATATTAATCTTATCATACTTGTTCTTTGCTATGGGCTTCAAGCCACTCTTTCTTCTTTGGGCAGTTTTTGTTTATGCAGTAATCATAAGGCCTTTTTGCTTTCCTTATTATTGTCAATATTGGATGATTGCATGATTCGCATAACTTATCTGTTGTTTTTGCCAACCCATACGGTATTGAGAAAGTGGTTTTGCAGTTCGGATACTTGTCGCATGCAATGAATTTGCTTTTTGTTTTTCTTGAGTATAAAATCCTTAAGTTTCCTTCCTTGCAGACCAGACATTTTCCGACATGGCTTTCCTTTTCCATTGTCTCCTGGTTTGCGTCTGACAATGCCTTGCCTATATTAATTTCATTTTCCTTAAAATGCTTCAGAATTTTGTCAAGCTCTTTCTTGGCATCCTTCAGTATCTTTTCTTCTGTATTCTTTTTTTCCCTTATCTCTTCCATATCTTCTTCAAAGTTCTTCGTTAGTTCTTCATCCAAAATTTCAGGGCAATACTTGGTTAAGGTTTGAATAGTCTTCATTCCAAGGTCAGTAACTTCTATTGACTGGTCTTTCAGATAATTTCTTTCGTACAAAGCATCAACAATTGCTGCTCTTGTTGCTTTGGTTCCAAGATTCTTCTTTTCCAATTCTTTTATTACAGAAGCTGGAGTATATCTCTTTGGAGGCTTTGTCTCATCCTCATGAAGTATTATTTCCTTGACGTTAATCTCTTCATTTTCCTTAAGCTTAGGCAGTTCTTCCTCTTTGAATTTTGCAAATGGGCCGTAGTAAACATGCCAGCCTTTTTCAACCGTAATTGTTCCAGATGCTATGAAAGGCTCCTCTTTGATGTCTAGAGTAACAGTCTGCGTTTCTCTTATGGCATAATCTGAGAAGCTTGCCAGAGTCCTTCTTATAATCAATGAATAAATCTTATTTTCTCTTTCTTTCAGCTTCTTTGGAATCTCTCCTGTCGGATAAATTGCAGGATGCGCAGGATCTATCTTGTTTCCGTTATTTGGCTTCAACTGCTTTCTTTTCAATAACTCATTGCATAACTCTGAATATTCTTTCTGCTTAGAAATCAAGGTTATTATTTTTTTATAATCAATTGACTCTGGAAGCTGATTGCTGGAAGTTCTTGGATATGAAATATAGCTTGATGTATAAAGCTCTTGAGCTATTGACAATGTTTCTTTTGGATTTATCTTGAATAATTTGTAAGCTTCTATCTGCAAGGCAGTCAAGTCAAATGGATTTGGAGGAGCCTGTTTAAACTGCTGCTTTTCAATCTTCTTGACAACAGCTGTTTTTGCAGTTTTAATTCTATTGTAAATTCCAGAAGCTTCTTCTTTTTTCCAGAACTTGTCATTTTTGTGCCAAGAATCCAGCTTCCCTTTCGCTTCTATCTGCCAAAAAGGATCTGGCTTGAATTTTTGTATTTCCTTTTCCCTTTCAGCAAGAAGCTTTAATGCAGGGCCCTGAACTCTTCCCGATGACATAATTTTAAATCTCTTAGTTGCATTTCTTATTGCAAGAGTTAATGCCCTTGACAGATTAATTCCCCACAAATAATCCAAGTAATGCCTTGTTTCTCCTGCTTCTGCTTGAGGCCAATCTAAGTGCTTTGAAGCGTTTTTGTAAGAGTCAATTAATTCATCTTTTGTCAGTGTGGAGAACTTCATTCTTTTTGCGTCTTTCTGCTTGCACGCATACTTGATTATGTTAAGGCCTATAACCTCGCCTTCAACATCATAATCTGTGGCAATAGTAAACTCATTCGCATTCTTGGCAAGTTTTTTAATTGTGTCAAGATAAATCTTTGTAAAAGCGCTGCCTGCTGAAAGAGAATTGCTTTCTTTCCATTCCAAGTCATAAACAGGATAAGTCCATCCTTTCTTATTTTTCTCAGCAACATTATACAAGTGACCTACTGCGCATGCAACAACAATTGGTTTCTTATTATGATTAAGCTCGTAGTAAACAGCTTTCTTATTTGCCTTTTTCACCGGCTTCTTGTCAGCCAGAGCTTCTGCTATTTTCTTTGCTGCGCTAGGCTTCTCTGAAATTATTAGCTCGTATTTCATAAATATAAAAATAAGTTATCATTTTAAAAAAGTTTAGATTTCAATGATTCTTCCTTCTGAGCCTACATTAAAGACTCTTGTGTT
The DNA here is from genome assembly GCA_964422525.1 of Candidatus Woesearchaeota archaeon. Classification (GTDB taxonomy): domain Archaea; phylum Nanobdellota; class Nanobdellia; order SCGC-AAA011-G17; family CAYRAU01; genus CAYRAU01. The sequence goes on along the minus strand of CAYRAU010000004.1, from coordinate 3,744 downwards.
CCCTAATTTCTCTTCTATGCCTTCTGCTTCATGTATATGCCCTGAAAGCAAAATATCAGGCTTAAACTCTTCCACAGCTTTTCTTATGCTCCTGCTTCCTGGAAATCCAGAGAATTCAGCCTGGCTATTTGCAGCATGCATATGAGTAACCATGACTTTCTTTTTCAAGTCCTTAATGTTATCAAATCCTTTTTTTAATGTTGAAAAGATTTCTTTTTCAGTCAATGAAGACAGTCCAAAATCAGCCCCTCCGCAGCCGAAGAATCCAACATCTTCGTATTTTGCGGAATAGCCATGAATGTTTTTAACGCCGTAGAATTCAGCCAGAAAATCAGCTGTTGCAAATGTTTCATGGTTTCCAGGAATTAATAATACTCTTTTGTTCTTCTCTTTAAACGGCTTTATTATGTCCTTGGTTTCATAGAATCCTGACAAATCCCCGCATAATATAACCAAGTCTACCTTATTCTTTTCAGCCATGCTTGCAAGCCTCTTTGCCGCCCTTGAATCTCCATGCAAGTCAGAAGCTGCCAGAATCTTGAATTTCTTGCTCATTTTATTGTTTTCTTTCCGTTCATGTATTTTTGTAAAACTAAAGGAATCTTGACGCTTCCGTCTTTTTGCTGATAGTTTTCTAAGATAGCAACCATTGCCCTTGAAGTGGCAACCATTGTGTTGTTTAAAATATGAACATATTCTTTTTCTTTCTTTCCATCTCTTAATAATTTGATGTTTAATCTTCTTGCCTGATAATCTGTGCAACTGCCTGCTGATGTGACTTCCTTGTATTCATTCTGCCTTGGGAACCAAGCTTCTATGTCATATTGCTTGGCAAACTTTCCTCCAAGATCTCCAGAACATATTTCAATGACTCTGAATGGAATCTTCAAAGACTTAAAGAACTTTTCAGTCAATTCCTGAGTATATTTCAGGTATTTCAAAGAATCTTCAGGCTTGCAGTATATTACCTGCTCAACTTTATTGAACTGATGCATTCTAAACAAGCCTTTCATGTCAACGCCATGGCCTCCAATCTCTTTCCTGAAGCATGGAGTAACTGCGCAAATCTTGATTGGCAAGTCCTTGTCATTGATGCTTTTGTTCTTCATTAAAGAAACAAGAGAATGCTCAGCTGTGCCTATCATGTACAAATCTTCATCCTCAACCTTGTAGATAACCTGCTCAAATGCTTCTAAGTCAACAGCTCCTGCCAATGTCAGCTTGTTAAGCATCATTGGAGGAATAACAACCTTAAACTTCTGCTTTAAAAGAAAATCAATGCCGTATCTTTGCAGAGCTAAATCCAATAATGCCAAGTCTCCAAGCAGGTAATTAAATCCCTGGCCTGCATTGTTTCTTCCTGCTTCAAAATCAGCAACATTTAATGATTCTGCCAGCTCAACATGATTCTTTAATTCAAACTTAGGCTTGACAGGCTTTCCTTCTCTCTTGATTTCCTTGTTCTTGCTTGCGTCTTCCCCAATCGGAACCTTTGCTTCGAGAATGTTTGGAATCCTAAGCATGTAATGATTTATTTTTTCTTTCAGCTTAACCTGCTTTTCTTCAAGCTCTGAAATTTTTAATGGCAGGTCTTTTGCTTCTTTAATCTCATTTGAAGCTGTCTTGCCTTCCTTCTTCAGCTTGTTGATTTCCAATGAAATAATATTTCTCTTTCTTCTTAATTCCTCGATTTCCTTCTTTAATTTTAAAGCTTCAGAATATCCTTTATTGATTTCATCAACCCAAGCTATTTTATTTTCCTGAAATCTTTTCTTCAGGTTCTGCTTGACCAAATCAGGGCTGTTTCTTATCAAATTGATGTCTATCATCCATAGAAAATTAGAATTTCCTTATATAAATCTTATGGTAAACAAACTATAAAAAGGTTTATATAATTTATGTAGTATATATTGTAAGAAGCATTTAAGCAAAAGAATTGTTTACAACAATAAGGGGGTTGCAAATTTGGCAATTAAAACTGAAAACGGAATTTTTGATGTATTTTTTAGAAAGAAACCCGCAATGATATTGGTTTCTTTAAGAAAAGGCGGGAGAAACAGGTATAGCAGCGTTTTGGCAAAAGAAGTTGACTGCACTTATTCTCATGCTGTTAAGATACTGCAAGAAATGGAAAAAGCCAAGCTTGTTAATTTTGAGAAGCACGGCAGAATCAAATCAATAACACTGACTGATTCTGGAACAAAGATTGCAGAGCATATTGAGCACATAAAGAATTTGCTCTAATTATTTTTTTAAAATGGTAGATTATGAAAACATAAGAAATGCTGAATTAGGCTTAATAAAAAGGGCTATGCTTAAAAGAAGCGTTACTTTAAGGCAATATTCCTTATGGCTTAAGACTGCTGAAACAGAAGGTATTGCATCAGGTCCAAATGGCTTGGATGCGGCATATGCAAGGTTAGAAGGATTTGTGCAGGGCTTAGCAAATGATGAAGAAACTGCTGGTGTTGATTTAATTCCCGGAGTTGGCTGGCAAAACCTTGTTGCGCTTGTGCATCAGGTACAACAAGAGACTGGCATTGATGTTGGCGTATGCAGACATTTAGTCAAAGACGGCAATCCAACAACAGGTTATTCATGCGGAATGAAAAGTGGCTTATTGATTGGCTCCCTTAATTGTTGCTTGCCTCCTGCAAGAACTACATGCGAGCATAGACCTAAAGATTATTGGGGACAAGATTAAATAAACTTGTTTAAGCATTCAATATTGCTTATTTTTGTTTCTTTATACAAATAGTTTCTGAATTTATTGTTTATCTTAACACCCATTCTTTGCAGATCATGGCTTAGCTTACTGAAAAGCAGTTTCCCTTTCTTATCTAAATCTGTCAGAATAATGCATTCTTTGCTATTTGATGATATCTCTTCTGCTATTGCATAAATAGGCTTCCTGGAAAGCGTGTAGATGCTTTTAACGCCTGAATCCTGCAAAGCCAGCTTATCCTTCTTGCCCTCCACAATTACAGGGATGTTGCTTTGCTTTAGTTCTTGAAACCAATTTTGGAGAGATTTCATAAAAAACACAGTTATGTTAAATTAATCATCATATAATTAACTTAACTTTTAATGATTTCTGATTTTATTTATATATTAAATCATGATGGTCATAATCCTCAAAGGAAATAGTTTTGTTTTGATGGTCGATTCTAAAAACAAGTACAAAATGGCCTAAGTGTACCCTGTTTAATCCTTTCATATTATGGGTTAAGAATTTGTAGTTATGGTCAGGGTTCAACATTATGGAATCCATCTTCTTCCTTATTTGCGAATATTCAGCAAGATTCTTTTTCTTAATTTTTTAGTAATCTCCTCGCTGTATAAATCGTTATACATTAATTAACCTCTTTCTCAAAATCCCCTCTAGAAAAATGTTTTCCATTTACAATTTTAGTCAGCTTGTCTTTGTATTCAGGCCTTAGTTCTGGCTCTAATGTTATTTGCTCATACTCGCTAACAACCAGGTCTATGGCTTCAGATTTATCCTTCAAACCAAATTTAGCTTTCACTATATTCAAAACCCTATTTGTGTTTTCATTAATATTTATTACGGCTTGTACCATTTATACCACATATATAAATATAAATTTCATATATATAAAAGTTTAGTTTTAAGCGGATAACATATCTTATGTGTAATCTTTCAAATATTCTTGAACAAAGATTAATTCCGGGGTTATAATTTCTTTGAATTCAAAAAGCTTAACCAAAAACTCAGTCTTTAAC
>CAYRAU010000003.1:12969-20486 GCA_964422525.1 Candidatus Woesearchaeota archaeon | reverse complement strand
ATATTTTAGCTCATATTGATTTCTGACATCCAACAAAACAAATTTTTCTTTCTTATCAAGCTTCTTTTTCAATTGGTCTACTGTTATTTCAGTTTTCATTTTAAGAGCCTTTGGAGGGATTTGAACCCACGACCCCCACATTTTTGGCTTAAGATACCAATGTGGTGCTCTGGCCAGGCTGAGCTACAAAGGCGGATTTTGATTTTATAAAATCAATTTTTTCGTGATTCCTAAGAGGAATTTTATTTAATGAATGAATTTTACTCCCTTTGACATATATTTGATGATAAACGTGACCTTTATAATACCAAGGACATGAAGTATAGGGAATATTTAAATCTTTAAAAACATTTATACAAAAGGAGGCAAAATGCTTGCTAGCAGTAGATAAACCAAATCCATTCCCTTTCTTTCCACCATCTGTATCCAAAAGCCCCGCTAACAGATAAGGCCTATACTTTTTTGGAATTTTTGGTATAGTAGCAATCTTAGCTTTTCTACCAACAGTATAACCACTGTTTTTTAGGAAATTATATAGTAACTTCGATTCAATTTTACAATTATAAAGCGGATTCTTTTTATTTTTAACAAGAGTTGTATGCGGACTTAAACTGAATAATTTAGTAAATAACGGAATATAGACTTTGTCTAAAAAATCTTTTGAATTAGAAAAAAAATAAATCAAATACCGCTTTTGATACTTGCCATTAGGTCTTACCGATTTAGTTCTAGGTAAAGACCCATCACCTAATAGTAAACCGAAGATATAAGCCATATCTTCATCCCAGTACAATGGTATAGTTGGGTTGTATAACATACCACTATAGCACTCTATTAGTTAATAAAATTTTTGCTAGAACTTGTCTTTTACCCTATAAATAGCTGAGCCACAGGGGCGTAAACTATAATTAACTCCCTATTTTTTAATTTAAAAATGTTTATATAATGCATTTCCCACTTGTAATATATGAAAGTGCTCTTTATCTGCAATCAAAATCAGAATAGAAGCAAAACAGCTGAAAAAATATTCAGCCGAAAATTTGACACTAAATCAGCTGGGCTTTTTAATGACAAGCCTGTCACAAAAAGCGAGCTTTCATGGGCTGATACTGTGGTGGTAATGAATGATGAACAGAGAAGCGAACTTGCAAAAAGATTTCCAAGCATATATATAAAAAAGAGAATATTATCCTTGGATGTTCCCGACATATATCGCTACAATCAACCTGAACTCATTAAAGCCCTAAAGCTTAAAATGCGAAATTTAATTTAGCCATTCTTTAAATTGCCTTATAGCTTCAATTTTAGAATTAAATACTTTAGTTTCTGCAATTGACATTGAAGGCATTCTTCTTGTTACCTTATATTTAATGGTATTTTCTTCTCTTATTTCCATTATTGAAATTTCCCAGTTCTTATCATAGGGTTTTTTAATTTCAGACATTTTATTAGTTATTTAAGCTTAAAAGCTAATATTTGAATAATGCTAGTATAGCGCACAATCTTCTCATTTTGCATGAATCGTAAAATAAACTATTTAATAAAAATCTTGCTGTTAAACTCTTAGCTTCAAGCTTTTCCAATAGATAAATCCCAAGACCACAGAAACCAAAGTAAATATGATTATTGTTGTTATCAGCAAAGCATTATGGCCTTCGAAATAGGCATTTGACAGGGCAGGAATGCCGAATATTGCGCCTATTGTGGCTGGTATTGCAATTACTATGCTGACAATAGTCAAGAAAGTCATGATTACAGTCAGCTTTGTTATTCTGGCATTAAGATCTGAATTGCTTTTAATGTCGCATTTTGTCCTTAGGCTTGCTATCCTGTACATATTGCTTCTGCATCTTTCCAGCCAATATTTCGACTCTGCCGCCAGGATGCTGTAATCATAATCTATTAATTTATTGTTGAATTCTTCAAGCTTTCTTTCTCCGAGCTTTATCAAAATGTCCCCAAAATCCTCAAGCCTGTCTATCAGCTTTCTTAATACTCTGGCTTCCTCCTCTATCTTGTCTATCTCCAAAGTCTGCTCCAGCTGAACAAGCCTTTTTCTTATATCTTCAAACTCAAGCTTGTAATTTGACAAAACAGAATCCAATAATAAGAATGTTATTGCTGTGCTCTCGCCGTATTTCTTTTTTATTATGCTGTTAAACTGTTTTAGTTTATCCAATATAGCATGATTTTTGCTGTAAGCGATTGTCCAGTCATTGGTTAAAATTATTATATTATTCGGGTCTTGCGTGTAATCTCTGATATTAATGATTGTAAAATTCTCATGAATCTGCAAAAAATTATAATCGAGAAATGTTAAATCCTCTACATTAAGCTTTAATCCCAGCTGCTTTATTTCCCTGTCAAATTCATTAAAATCCGTAAGTATCTTGTGCATTATAAATCTATAGAAGCAACTTGCTTAAATAATTTGCAATAATTGCGATATATATTTGGGCAATATGAATGTGGGAGACAGGATTCGAACCTGCGTAGACACTAAGTCACAGGATTTCTAACCAGACGGTCTTAAGTTTGGCATCTGCTTTAACTATCAGAACCTGCCCGTTTGACCGCTCCGGCACTCCCACACAACAAAAAGGATTAAAACTTTGTTTATAAAGATTTTGTCATTTCTTTTTGACAGACTTGATCAAATCTTTCATCGGCTCTGTCAAGAAATGATGCAGGCAATAACCGGAAAACTCAGCATCATTAATGCATTGGTAGCCTTTCTCCGTAATTGCTTTGCATTTTCCCCGCACAATCATGCAATCCCTGCAATATCCAATTCTGGAAAGCTCATTAGGCCAGAAGTACTTCTTGCACTTATTGCACATTTTCTTGTATTTGTATTTTGAATTCTTTGCGTATATCATTTTAGTTTATTTAAATGCCTAGTATTAGACAATCCAATAAGTTTAATATATTTATTAACTTCGCAATAACCGTTAATCTGCAAAATAAATCCTATTCCATCTTTTCTTTTGGCCAGACCGCATCTTATTCCGAAATCTTCCAATGCAAACTTTATTTGATTAATTAAATTTTTATTTGATAAAGATAATGCAATCCTTAAATAAGGTTTTTTGTATATAATCCTTTTATCATAATAAATGCAACCGTCAGTATCAATAATGCCGCGAATAGTGTATTTCAACAAATTTTTATTATTGAGTATCTCATCAGGAATTTGTATAGTATAAACCTTTTTACCAGTAACCATATTAAATCGTTTTAGTAATAAATAGAACAAGTATTTAGAATAAAAAGTAATCCACATTGAATTACCTTTAATTCTTATATAAGGTTTATTAGGAATAATTGTGTTAATGTATGGTATTATCACATTTTTGTAGTAATCATAATCATACCTGCTATCGCCAGCGAACTGAATAAAGTAAGAACTGTTATATTTATTAAAAAATCCATCGCCTATAAACGTACCCAAGACCTCAGCCAATTTAGGAGTTAGATCTATCTGCAAAGATTCGTTTGATATTGCATATAACTTCCTTTTGGTTTCCAAAGCCTTTTTTCTGCCTAAATCAAAAATTGATTTATTCTTCTTGTAGTTATTTACACCCCCTTTTATACGTCCCCAATCACCAGCCTTAACAGTAATATTATCGTTGTATAATACTTTTAGATTATCTGGTATATTTTTCTCCATTTCATTAAATCTGTCCATTGGGATAGTAAGTCTGCCATTTTTATAGTTCTCTAAACTTGATTTAGAAATTTTGAAATGCGCTCTGAACTCTTTCCAAGAAGAAAAACCTCCTTTTGCCCGAACATTATTAAAAAAAATTTCTCTAATCTTACTATCTTTAAATTCAATCCGATGCATAAAACAGGTTATATTTCAAACTATTTAATACTTCTTGTTTATTGTGCTATATAAGCACAGCCCTTAGTGGGATTTGAACCCACGACCCCCAGTTTACGAAACTGGTGCTCTTTAACCAGACTGAGCTACAAGGGCATATCCGGATTAATATAGCTTCTTATTTTAGCTTTTCCTTAATCTCTTCAATAGAAAGTTTCTTCTGGCAGTCCATGCATACAGATTTAAGCTTGCCATTAACCTTTACAACAGTTCCCTTCAGCTTATTAAGAAAATTTTCCTGCACTTTTTCGCTGCAGATTTCGCACTTTGCCATAATAAAATTATAAATAAATATTATTTAAGCCTATCTTTAACACTGGCAAAAATTATTGGCAAAGCTATTGTGGCATCGCATGCAACATCAACGTATCTTCCCTTAGGATCCAGCTTGCCCCAGGAAATCCCTTCTTTCAAAGGCGCTCCAGAGCTTCCGCCAAATTCCGCCCTATCAGTAGTTATCTGCACCCCATAACTAGCTCCCTTGCTGAACTGCATTGCCTGCTGAATGTAGTTTTTTGGCGTTCCTCCGCCAATGTAAAAAACTCCGTTCTTCTTAGAAGCCCATGCAATATCTATTATTTCTTTTAAATCAGCAAAAGCATTAACATCTATATTCTTGTTTTTCACAAGCTGCCCCCAGACCATCAATCCTATTCCAGAATCTGATATGGCTGGGCAGAATATTGGAACATTGTTATTATAACAGGCATTTAAGATTGAATTTTTAGGGCTGTGCCTGCCAAGAATAGACAAAAACTCCCTGATTGTTTTAGCTTTGCTCAACTCATTAAATATTGATTCTATAAAGTCTTCCAGTTTTTCATAAGCCTTGTTCGGCATATAGCTATTATACATTCTGTCAAAGCCCTGCTTATGCAGCTTAGAATCATCAGCATGTTCGCTGCCAATGTAATGGGCAAAGCCTAAAGCTTCCACCAAGTCATGAGTTAAAGTTGCCCCTGTTGTTACAAATACGTCAATCAACCTTAAGTCAATCATATCAATTAAGATCTGCCTCATTCCACCGGGAACCATTGCACCAGCCTGGCCTAAGAAAACCTTGGAATCCTTGTCTTTAATCATAGCTTCAAAGATGTCAACAGCCTTTGCAAGAGAGCCGGCGCCCATGACTCCGGAAAGCTCCATCTGCCTGACTAAGTCATTAACTTTCATATCTTTAGAAATTTTAATATGCCTAATAGCTTTCATAATTTCTTGGGAAGTTTAAGCCTCTTTCTACCACATGCTGCTTAATTTCTTTAATGCCAAACAAATCTGCAAAGTATTTAATTGCTTTCTCTATGTCAAAAGGCTTGCAAGAAAAAATATCAATGAATACATAATCCTGGTCTGGGAAAGTATGAATGCTAATATGGCTTTCTGCAATCATAACAAAGCCTGAAACTCCAGGTGTTACGCCGAATTTATCTTTCCAAGGAACAACGTAAGGCAAGGTCATTTTTTCCATGCCAAGCAAAGAAGGAAGCTCATTTAAACAATTATAAACCAGATTTAAGTCTTTTAATGCCTCAGTATCGCACCGTTTACCGTCGAGGGTAAGATGAGGTCCAAAATCTTGAAATGCTTGTTGGTTCATTCTTCTAAAAAAATTATGTAAAAACATATTATTGTCTATTTAAAAAATTATCGGTTTTATCTCCAATGTTCATAAATTGGAGGTTCTTTTCCATTTTGTGTTCCAGAAATTTGCGCTTCTATTCTTTTCTCTTCTTCTAGTCTTCTGCGTTCCCTTAACTCTTCAGCACGCCTTGCAGGGTCATATGTACAACCACTGCCATCAAACATACCGCAGGTCTGTTCTAATAAATTAATGGCTCTTCTCCCCATTCCCCTTTCAGCAAACATTTCATACAAAATGCATCTTCTATCGTCTAACGGGGCGTGGCTGACTTCTACATGCTGCCTGAATTGGCATGGTTGGCAATCCCCGCCATTTACTGGCTCTTGACTGCAATTATAGAATAAAGCTCTTAAACTTGACAATAAATTATATCTGCGTCTGCCTGAAGAATTTTTTCTCAAATCAATTGCTTCTACGCCTGGAAAGTATTTATACATTAATAAAAAAATCTAAAGGCGATATTTAAACACTTTCAATTATTATAATATATTTTGCAGCAATAAGTTTATTAAACATTATTTCCAGCAAGAATTCATGGACAAGGTTTTTATTAAAACATTCGGATGCCAAAGCAATTATGGAGATTCAGAAACTCTGGCTGGCTTGCTTTATAATAAAGGATTTCAAATAGTCAATGACTTAAATGAAGCAAATCTTGTCATAGTCAATTCCTGCGGAGTCAAAGGCATTACTCAAAATAGGGTATTAAGCTTTGTTAATTCTATAAGCAAGACAAAAAAGGTCTATGTTGGCGGCTGCTTAACAAGCATGATAAATATAGAAAAATACTGCAAAGATATAACGGGTCATTTTAACACAAATTCAATAATAAAATTCTCCGACATTTTAAAAGAAAAAGAAAAGATAAAAATTTATTCCAGAGAAAAAGAAAGTAGAATACTAAAGCCTGTAATCAGAAAAGACCAAGAGTTAGCAATAATAAATATCTCTCAAGGATGCTTAAACAATTGTTCGTTCTGCTCCACCAAGCTTTCCAGAGGCATTTTAAATTCTTATGAAGTTAAAGATATAGTAAAAGCTGTTGAAGATGCAGTAAATTCTGGCTGCAAGAAAGTCTACTTAAGCTCCCAGGACAATGGCTGCTACGGCCTGGACATTGGAACCAATCTTCCAAGCCTGCTAAAAGAAATTGTAAAAATTCCAGGAAATTTTGAAGTAAGAGTTGGAATGGGAAATCCAAGATTCCTTCCAAGATTTTTGGATGAATTGATTGAAGTTTACAAAAATGACAAAGTAATGAAATTCCTGCACATCCCCATACAGTCTGGAAGCAATAAAATACTGAAAGAGATGAAAAGAGGGAATACTGTGGAAGATTTTATTAAAATAATAAAAGTTTTCAGGAAAGAAATCCCGGGCATGAGCATAGCAACAGACATAATCATAGGCTATCCAACTGAAACAGAAGAAGACTTTCAGGAAACTTTAAAATTAATTGATGATATAAAGCCAGAAGTGCTTAACATTTCAAAGTACGAAAAAAGCCCTGGAACATTTGCAGCAGGCTTAAAGCAGCTGCCAAGCCAGGAAATAAAAAGAAGATCTTTGATATTGACAAAAAAATACAAAGAAATAAGAAAAATTTTATTCAACCTTGCTGATTAAACCTCATTTATTTTGAATTCTTTAGCTCTCCCCAAACGCCGTTGAACATTCCATCAAGAGCGCCTGCAAAGTAAGGGCTGTTAACCCAGATGCCTACATCATAGCTCGGATGAACATTATCATCGTTCAAAACCATAAACATTACTTCTTTGCCGTCAACAATGCAAAATCTTGCATCCATCTTTTCAATATGCCTAACCTCTGCGTATTTACCAAGCTCTTTTGCAACATTTGCCTGCTCTTTTGCTATTGGAGCCGCTATTCTTATCTTAACTCCCTTCTTCTTTAATTTCTCAAATACGGATTTTAAAGAATCTGCTTTTCTTACCAAGCCCTTGGCTGTTGTAACCAAAGTAACAG
>CAYRAU010000003.1:6233-12959 GCA_964422525.1 Candidatus Woesearchaeota archaeon | reverse complement strand
GACTTGCCTGCATTCTTGAGCATTGTTTCCAAATGGGCATACAAATTATGCCTTCCTCTGATAGCTCCTGACAAATCAGTAGGCTCAATAAAATCAATGCCCTGCTTGTGCAATGTTTCTAATTCAGTTAGCAAAGATCCGCCTTTTAAGTCATCTAATTTTTTGGTGTGTTCGTCTGCGTCCTGCTTAACTAATTTTTTAACTCTTTCAACAACTTCAGCAGGCTCAACAGCAATATATTTTATTGGCTTGCCTAATTTCATAACGATGAAGCCTTTTTTCTCCAGGCTTTCAAGAATATCATAAGCCCTTGACCTTGGAACATTGCCAATATCAGACAATTCCCCAGCTGTAGAAACACCACGAGAAAGAAGCGCGGTCCAAATCTTAACTTCATAAAGATTCAAACCAAAATATTGTCTTAACTGGTTTAGAAATTCTCCCTTAAATATCATTTACAACCCCCTCCAGAGGACACACCTCTCTTTTTTTTATTTAAATTTACTATAGCATAGCAATCCGCAAGGATTACTTTTTAATAACTGCATACATGTTATTACTTAATTGAAGGAAACAAATTGAGTATATAAATATTTTTATGATAGAAATATATATTTTGTAGTGTAATCAAGACTTTTTTTGCTTTTTGTAGTACATCTCAACATCATTTATTGTATTAATATCATAAAGGCTCTTCTCCATAGTGCGCTCTCTTAAAATTCTCGGAAATCTTAGCGCATAACCTGAAGTATAAGTCGGGCTTTTCTGTATTTCTTCGTAAGCAACTTCAACAATTATCTTTGGCTTTACTTCAACCTGCCTCCCATTTTGTTTTACAATCAAAGGTTTTAATTCTTTTGTCAAATATTTGAATGTAACGCCTTCTGTTTTTTCCTTTAACCCTGTTGAAACTTTTCCAACTTCCAGAAATTCCTTTCCTTTTCTGCAGGCAACAGTATAACTTGAAAGCCATGAGCTTCTTTTTCCCTCACCCCATTCAGCTTTTACAATAGCCAAGTCCAAAGGCTCAAGAACAGCCTTTAACTTTACCCATCCATTAACATATCTTCCTGGCCTGTAAAGGCTTTCCAAGTTCTTTAGCATCAATCCCTCATTGCCTTCATTTAAAGCCTGCTTGTAAAATTTTATTACATCTTTTTCATTGTCAGCAACAATCTTTTTAGTCAATACAATTTTTCTTTTTTCTTCAGTTATCATTTTTTCCAGCAGTTTTCTTCTTTCTTTTAATGTGAAGTCCATAAGGCTTTTGCCGTTGTAATAAATAACATCAAAGACATTTAACTCAACAGGATACTTTTTAGCCATTAATTCAATGTCATACTTTCTTTTTATTCTTTGAGAAATTGACTGAAATGGCAGATATTTGCCAGTTTTAGGATTATAGCCAACTGCTTCGCAGTCTATGATAAAAGTATTTCCATCAGCATATTTTTTAATCACTTCAACAATATCAGGAAACTGCTTTGTGACATTTTCCAGCCTTCTTGTAAATAACTTTATTTCATTTCTGTCTTTATGAATTTGTATTCTAAATCCATCAAGCTTAAACTCAGCCTGAATCGGCTTTCCCAGAGCTTCAAATGCTTCATTAACGTTTTCTACCTTGGGTCCGATCATTACTTTAATCGGTCTTCCAAGCCTGATTTCAGAAGTTTCAACATTTCCAGATTTAGCCTCTAAAGCTACCTCGCCGTAATCGCCTGACAAATCAAAGCTTTTTTTTATATCCTTAAGGTCTTTATCAAAAGCTTTTGCAATGGCATCATTTATTATTCCTTCCGCAACACCAACTCTTAAAGTCTCCAATACAGTATTGATAATAAACTTGGCTTCCTCAGGCTTTGCGCTTGTTAAGAGCTCTGCAACCAAATTTACCTTTCTGTTAACTGTGCCCTGCCCTTCTAAAGTGCTTAGTTTTCTGATGTTTTCTATGACTTTTTTAACAGTCAATTCGCTGTTTGCAAGAGTATGCTGTGTTTTTCTTTCAATTAGTTCTGAAGCCACTTTTCCAAGGTCGCCTTTCTTTCTCCACAAGTCTTCAACTGCTTTTTCATTTGCCCCTGTAGATGCTGCTATAACTTTCAGCATTAATCTTGAGCTCATGCCTATCTTTTCCTTGCTTGATTGAGGGAATGCTATGCCCTGAAGAAGATAAATTACTGAAGGCAAATCCTCCTTGCTGACACTTTTCAAGAAATTTGATATAATCCCTATCTTTTCCAGTTTCTTAGTCGTATTTTCCAGATTATGATAGACTTCCACAAGTTCACGATATTTCATAGGAACATTTATATAATTTATAACATTTAAAGTTTTTGAAATGGATGTCCAGCAAGCTATTGACAAAAGATATTCATGCCGTTCTTACATTAATAAAAGCGTCAAAGACAAGCTTATAGAAAGCGTGTTGGAATCAGGGTTAAAGGCTCCAAATTCAGGAAACATTCAAAATCTAAAATTTGTGGTTATTAGGGATGAAAGGAAGAAAGAGATGATTGCAGAAGCTTGCAGCCAAAAATGGATCAATGAAGCTCCTGTGGCAATAGCTGTTTTATCAGACTTAAATTCTGCAAAAGCAGTATATAAGGACAAAGCTGAAGCCTATTCAACCCAAAATGCTGCTGCTGCAATTGAAAATATGCTTCTAACAGCAACTTCATTGGAATTAGGAAGCTGCTGGGTTTCTGTTTTTGACAACAACAAAATCAGAGCCAGTTTAAAACTAGAACCTGGAATCAAGCCAGAAGGCATAATAACTCTTGGATATTCAGATAAGAAAGAAAGCAAAGCTAAAAGATTTAATCTAAGTTCTTTTGTATTTTTTGAGGAGTGGAAAGGCAAGCAGCATAAATCTCTTTTCCCGCTAAAAGAAAATTTAATAGACAAGACTCTTAAAAGACTTAAGTGAAATGATAAGCGATAGTTCAGCAAAAAATATATTGAAAACTTATGGGGAAGCATGGGTGAAGCAAGACACTAAAAAGATCTTGAGTATTTTTGCCAAAGACGGAATTTATCACGAAAGAGTTTTAAAGAAGCCTTTTATTGGTCATAAAGAAATTAAAAAATATTGGCAGACTAAAGTAGTCGAAGAACAATCAAAAATAAAGTTCAATCTTTTAAATTATTACATATGCAGGAATGTTGTAGTGGCAGAGTGGGATGCTTCTTTTAATAGCCGTGTAGAAAACGCAAGAATTCATATCAGAGAAGTTGCAATACTGGAAATTAAAAATGATAAAATCAAATCATTGCGGGAATATTGGCATGTAGAACAATCTCCGCTAAATTCTTAAAATTAATAAAAAAGAAAAAATGACTAATGCCAGAGGCATTAGCCCAAAAATAGGGCATATCCAAAGGGGGGTTAAAGAACTCTGTTATATGCCCCTAAACCATTTCAATGCCTAGTTCTCTACTAAACTGTCTTGATTGATTTGATGGTTTATTATAATTTTGTCTACCCAAGATGTAAGGAGAATGCACTCCAGTAATTATTGTCATTACTCTTAGCTTCCCTTTCATATGGTCGTCAATTCTGGCGCCCCATATAACTTGAGCTTCTGGGTCCAAGTTCTGCGAAACAATCTCGCCAACTCTGCTTACTTCATCCAAAGTTAAGTCTTCTCCGCCCGTAATATGGATTAAAGCGCCTGTTGCACCTTGGTAGCTTACGTCAAGTAAAGGATTGCTTAATGCTCTCTTTACAGCTTCTTCTACTCTGCTTCCTGTATCGCTTTCTCCAATTCCGATTACAGATACTCCGCCATTGCTCATTATAGCTTTGACATCTGCGTAATCTAAGTTTACTAAACTTGGAACAGCAATTGTTTCTACAATACCTTTAATCATAGTTGACACTAATTCATTTGCAACTGCAAATGCCTGTTTCAATGGCAAGTTTCCTGCAATTTGAACTAATCTGTTATTGTCAATTACAATTACAGTATCGCAAACCTGTCTTAATTGGTTTAATCCGAATTCAGCTTTGTCAATTCTTGCCTTCTCAATATCCAAAGGCATTGTGACAGTGCCTATAACTATAGAACCAATATCTTTGCCAATCTGAGCAACTACTGGAGCAGAACCTGTTCCTGTTCCTCCGCCCATACCAGCGCAGACAAAGATCATGTCAGATCCTTTCAATGCCTCTTTTAATTCATTAATTGATTCTTTAGCTGCTTCAGTACCTCTTTGAGGAAAACCTCCGCATCCAAGACCTCTTGTAACATTAGGTCCTAACAAGATTTTATGATCAGCATCAGTTATCTCAAGGTGTTGCTTATCTGTGTTAACAGCATAAATCTCTCCACCTTGTATACCTTTTTTATATAGCCAGCTTACCATATTACTGCCAGCACCACCAGCTCCTACAATTTTTATATTTGCTTTACCGACATTTACATCTGCAAATGGGTCTGCTTTAGAATTCTCCAAGGCGTTTTGTATAATAAATTCCATCTTAGGTCTCCCCCTGTTTTTTTGTTAGTATTTATTGTAAGGTATATTTTTTACTACAATAATCTTTATATTGGAGTAATACTTATACCTCTTTCAGAAAGAGTTGTTAATGCCCAAAAAAACACTCTTAGCTAACACATAAAGTCGAAATACACATTTAAGCCCAAAACTTTGACTTTATTGCCCGATAAAGCCAAAATCGTTTTCTAATTTTATACTTATAATAAACATATCTCAAAAAAGAATATTTAAACTTTATCAAACACGAAACTATATATTTTATTATATGAATGTTATTTAAAGAATTAAATTCTATCCTTAAATTTATATGAATAAATCTATTTTTGATTCTAAAAATATCTACGAAATTAAAACAAAAGATGAAATTTTTTCTGGAAACGTAATGCCAAACAGCGACGGCAACACTATTTTTTTAAAATTAAATTCAGGCTATAACATTGCAATTAAAAAAAATGAAATAAAATCAGTGAAGTTAATCAAAAAAATAAGAAAAGAAGCAGTAAAAAAAGAAAAAATAATGCAAAATAATAACCTCTCCACAGTTGTAATACTTCATACTGGGGGTACAATTGCATCAAGAGTGGACTACAAATCAGGAGCTGTAGAATCAAGCTTCACTCCAGAAGATATTTTAGCCAGCTTTCCAGAGCTGAAAGACCTGGCAAATATAAGATCCAGATTGATTTTCAACGTGTTTTCAGAAAATATGGGGTTCAAACATTATAATTTGCTGGCCAAAGAGATTAAAAAAGAGGCTGGCAAGGGAGTTAAAGGCATTATTGTAACACATGGCACAGATACTTTGGCATATACATCAGCTGCATTATCATTTATTCTAGAGGATTTGCCAGTTCCAGTTATTTTGGTAGGCTCTCAAAGGTCCAGCGATAGAGGAAGCTCTGACGCCTTCCTGAATTTATTGTCTGCGGTAAATTTTATTGTGAAAACAGACTTCGCAGACGTTGCAATCTGTATGCATGAAAACCAGAATGATGATTCATGCGTAATCCTGCCTGCATTAAAAACAAGAAAGCTGCATTCCTCAAGAAGAGATGCATTCAAAGCAGTCAACTCAACACCATACGCAAGAGTTAAGGATGGAAGCGTGGAATTCTTAAGCAAGAACTACAAAAAAAGAAGCAATAATAAAATTAAATTAAAGCTTATTAAAGAGAATCTGAAAATTGGAATAGTTAAAGTGCACCCAAACATGCTTGCAGAAGAACTAAAGCCTTATTTGAAGTTTAATGGATTGATTTTAGAAGGCACTGGTCTCGGCCATATTGCGACAGAAGGAAAAATATTAAATGAAATAAAGAAGGTAGCTAAAAAAATTCCAGTTTTAATGACAACTCAGACTATATTCGGCAGAGTCAACATGAATGTTTATTCAACAGGAATAAAACTGCAGGAAGCTGGAGTCATAGGCAATTTAAACGATATGCTGGCTGAAACTGCTTTTATTAAAATGGCATGGCTATTAAGCAATTATCCAAGGCAGGTTAAAGAGTTAATTAGTAAGAATCTCAAAGGCGAAATAAACGATAGAATTTTGCCCAGCCAATATGATATTTATTCTTGACTTATTAAACAAAATAAAGTGGGATCCTAATGAGCATCCTAAAGATTATATAATAACTTATTATGATAGGGTTGCTGACATTAATAAAGAGCTGAAGTTTGAATACATTAAGAAAATAGAGGGCTTGTTTATCATTGTAGAGGTGGATGATAAAGAGATTAACCTGCCAGTGCATAGAATCAGGGAAGTCAGGAAAAATGGCAAATTAATCTGGAAAAGATAAACTTAAATAAATATATAATCTTATAAAAACGATGCATAAACTTACTAAAAAAGAAGTAATTGATGAATTTGAACATAAAAAAAGAGAAGCGTATAATAGGTTCTTTAGAGTTCTCCATACTCAAGATGATTTGCCAGAAGAATTATGGCCTAGAATAATCGTTAGATATAGAGATGAAGGAGAGTTAAGAGCGGCAAAGGCTATACAACCAAAAAATATACATGCAACATACATTTTTGCACCAGAAAACCCTGAATATTTGGATAGCTTTTTAGTAAGAAGCTTATTCCACGACAGATTATCACAAAAAGTCGTTAGGAGGGGTCAGGGAACTATAGATGACTTAGGGAACTATAGATGACTTGATGAATCTTATTAAAAGAAGAATTTTACCATGTACTTCTGCTGATGCTATATC
>CAYRAU010000003.1:0-6133 GCA_964422525.1 Candidatus Woesearchaeota archaeon | reverse complement strand
TGATGAATCTTATTAAAAGAAGAATTTTACCATGTACTTCTGCTGATGCTATATCTATACAAAAAAAATTAGAAAGGGAAAAATTGCAACAACAATATCCCCATGAATTTGTGGCCTTGGATGATGAACAAGTTATTGACCATGACAGCAATCAAAGTGATTTAGTATGGCGTGTATATCATGCCTTTGGATCTAAGCCAATTTATATTAAGAACGTTGACAAACCTTTAAATGTAAGGTATAGCATTCCTTCAGCATTTTCAAGAAGAACGTAAATTAGTTTTTAATAAATAGCGGAAATAATTTTTATTATTTATATGCCTACATCTGAATAACATAAAACCCAAATATTTATAAACTATAGAATAACTATAGAATTATGATAACAACAATTCAGCTTAATGAAAGTGTAAAAAAGGCTTTAACTAAGCTAAAATCTGATAGAGAAACTTATGAGGAAGTCATTGTAAAGATGATGAAACAAATTGAAGAACAGAAAAGAAAACAGAGGGAGTTTCTTATAGAAGGCTGTAAAGAAATGTATGATGATATGCTTAAAACATCAAAAGAATGGGAAGGAACTTTAATGGATGGTTTAGATAAAAATGAAAGATGGAAAGAATTAGAAGAGGAAATATAGCAATAGCTAATTTAGAACCAGTAAAAGGTTCGGAACAAGCAGGAATTAGGCCAGTATTAATTATTCAAAACAATGATTTAAACGAATTAAGCCCTACAACAATAATTGCACCAATAACAAAAAAGATTTACACAAAAGAATTTTCTACAAACGTGGAAGTTGAACCAGGAAAAACTGGGCTAAAAATAAGATCTACAATATTGCTAAATCAGATAAGAACCATAGACAAATCCAGAATAACTAAAAGCATCGGTTCACTAGATTCTTCTACAATGAATAAAGTTGATTTGGCTATAAAAATAAGTTTAGGCTTGATTGATTAGATAATTTTATATAACTATTATGAAAATCAGCTCTATGAAAGCTGAAATTATTGGAATAAAGGAAGAAACTCCAGACACAAAAACATTTACAGTTAATCCTGAATCCAGAATAAATTTCAAGCCCGGCCAGTTTTTTATGCTGGGCATGAATATTAATGGCAAATTTGAAAAAAGAGCTTATTCAGCATCCTCATCGCCTACAGAACATAACATTGATTTTACTATAAAACTAAACCCAAACGGAAAGTTCGGAAATCATATATTCAAGTCAAGAACAGGGGAAGAATTAATACTGGAAGGGCCTTATGGCAAGTTTGTATTTGAAGATAACTCATGCAAAAAGCTTGTTTTAATGGGGGCTGGCTCTGGTGTTGCGCCATTAAAAGGGATTATAGACTATACCCTGGCCAAAAAATTGAATTTAAAATGCATTTTATTCTTTTACTATAAAACAAAAAAAGACATTATCTACATGAATTACTTGGACGGCATTAAAAGCAAGGCAGAAGTAAATATCAGCTTAACAAGGGAGCACAATGGAGCTGGCTTAAACGGCAGGGTAAATAAAGAGCATTTGAACGAAATTATTAAAGATTCAGATGACACATTGTTCTACGTCTGCGGCCCGCTTGAATTTGTCAAAGAAACAAGAAATATCCTGGAAAGCCATGGCATAAAGCCTGATGATATCAAGAACGAAATTTATGCATGAAAAGTTTTTGTAGCACAATGAATTTAAATTTTTAATATGCATTTATCCAACAGAAATACTTATATATAAGTTTATACATAGCTTTGTATATAAGTATAAAATGGAATATATAATCCACTATCCAAGTTTAAAAACCATGTTAATGGTAGAGAGAACATTAAAAGATGCTGAAGGCATTATAACTCGAGAAGAGCTTAAAAGAAGAATGCCAAATAAGATAATGCATCAAACGCTTAATATTATTATTAAGTATATGGAAGACAGAGGACTAATAATTGATGGTCATAAAGGAATTTTATGGATTTATAATCCAAGTCCAAAGCTAAAAGAAGCAATTAAAAAAGGAAGAGAAGTATAAATGTTTAAAAACAAAGAAATAAAAGTAACTCTTTCTGAAGAAGCAGATGAGGTCTTTCAAGAACTTAATAGAATAGTTGGTGGAGAAATTATGAAAGGCGTCAACAGCTCTTTTCATCAAACACTTTTAAGGTCCATTGTAAGAGTCATTGATTTGCTTAAAAACAATCCATTCGCAGGGAATCAAGTTCCAAAAAAGCAACTCCTAAAAAATATATGGATAAATATGATGCAAGTAACGTTTGGAGGATTGAATTAGCAGATCGCTGGCGATTGGTTTACACAATTGCAGGAGATAAGTTAGAAATAATAAATTTTGTTATGGATATTTTTAATCATAAAGACTATGATAAAGTTTTTGGATATAAGGGTTATTAAAGCTCAATATTTAATAATAATGCATGAGCAAAAACATGCATAAGTTTAATAAATAAAACAAAACTTGCTTTATTATGAAAAAAACAGAGGGAAAAGCTCAAAATTCTGAAATTTATGACGTAATCATAATTGGAGCTGGCTGCTCAGGCTATGCAGCTGCTATGTATGCCGGCAGGTTTGACATGAAAACATTAGTTCTTGGGGAAATGATGGGCGGCACAATAATATTAACAGATGTTGTTGAAAATTATCCGGGCTTTAAGAAACTAACCGGACAAGAATTGGCTGATAAGTTAAAAGAGCATGCTTTGGATTATAAAAGCGTGGAAATGAAAAACGAGCGCGTTGAGAAGGTTGAGAAAAGCGGCAAATTGTTCAATATTCACACTAAAAAAAATAAATATGCCTCAAAAACAGTAATTATTGCAACAGGAACAAAAGTAAGAAGATTAAATGTTCCTGGAGAGGATGAATTTGCAAATCAAGGCGTAAGTTATTGTGCACTATGCTTGCATCCTGACGAAGAAGTTGTTGCTAATAGTTCTATAACTAAAATAAAAGATGTAACTCCAATAACTAGGGTACTTACCCATGATGGAACATATAAGGAAGTAGCAGGTTTTACAAAAACTGAATATAATGGGGAATTAATAAAAATAAGAACAAGATTTTTTAACGAGCCAGTTTCATTAACGCCAAACCATCCGGTATACAGGATTAAAGTAACAAAGGGGACTGGCAATAAATATTTAAAAGACTTTAAAATAGGCAAGCCGGAATGGATTGAAGCTGGCAAATTAGAAAAAGGCGATTGCTTAGTATATCCGATAATTAAAGAAACAAAAGACACAGAAAAAATTAAAATTTCAGATTATATTGAAGTTAAGGAAACTACCAACGGCAGAATTTTGCCTTTTATTAACACAATAACCTCTAATGAGATTGATAATATAATTCCAATTACTAAAGACTTTATGAGGTTAGTGGGTTACTACATAGCTGAAGGAAGCGCATCCAAGCACAATCTTAAGTTTTATTTTAATAAAAAAGAAAAAAACTATATAGAAGATGTCAAAGAGATCTTGGAAAAAACATTTAAATTAAATGTGGATATAAGCTATGTAAAAAACGTTTGCAACATGGGGATATATTCCAAAGTTTTGGCAGATTTGTTTAAGCATTTATTTGGAAATTATTCATACAATAAAAACCTGCCGCACTGGGCAATGCTTCTGCCTGCTGAGAAGCAAAAAGAGCTAATAAAAGGCATGTGGAGAGGCGACGGCCGCATGAGAGATAAAGACTTTTGTTACGTTACATCATCAAGAAAATTGGCTTATCAACTAAGAGATTTATTGCTAAGGCAAAGCATAATACCATCTTTGCAGGTAAGAGATAAAACAGGTCTAAACAGAAAGCAAAATAGAATTGAGGGTAGGCTAGTGAAGTTTAATCATAATAAATATAATTTAAATGTTGGCGGTCAATTTTTAGAAAATATGAGCTCTATCTTAGATGCTAGACATCCAAAACTAAATCAAAGAAGCCATATTTTAAAGCATGCATGGATAAAAGATGGAAACGCGATTCTACCAATAAGAAACATTGAGAAAACTGATTATGTTGGAGATGTTTTGAATATTGCAGTAAAAGAAAATAATACTTATGTGGCTAAAAACTTCATAGTTCACAATTGCGACGGTCCTCTTTTTAGGAATAAAGTTCTTGCGGTAGTCGGAGGAAGCGACTCAGCAGCCAAGGAAGCTTTATTATTAACGCAGTATGCAAGCAAGGTTTACATAATTTACAGGGGAGACAAAATACATCCAGAGCCGATAAATGAAGATAGAGTAAAGAAAAACAAGAAAATAGAAGTAATAGCTAACACAAACATAACGGAAATAAAAGGCGATAAAAAAGTTACTCATGTGATTCTTGACAAGCCATATAAAGGAAGCAAAGAGTTTAAGCTTGACGGCATCTTTGTTGAAATAGGCCATATTCCATTGGCAGATTTCGTTAAGCCTATCGGTGTTAAGCTTAATCAAAAAGGAGAAATAATTATCGACAGAACATCATCAACAAATGTTCCAGGGCTGTTTGCGGCAGGCGATGTTGTGGACACTAAGTTCAAGCAGGCAATTACAGGCGTTGGAGAAGCTGTTTCAGCAACTTATTCAGCTTATCAATATATCAACGAGAATGAAGTTATAACTTCTTAAATTTTAGTTTTATAGTAATAATTGATAACTTACTAGTAATAACATAATGGAAACATTTATAAAGTATAATTTCTACTAAAAAGTAGTTATTTATACATAAAAATGGTAAAGAAATCATTTACAATAACAAAAAAGATTGCAAAGCACGGCAACCAGTCTGTAATAGTTATTCCTAGCTTTTTAAGCCAAGATTTAAAGCCAAAGACAGTTGTCGAAGTAAAAATAAATATTGTCAAGGGGGTTGAAGATGACATTTAAAGCAAGAATCTACAAAAACAGGACTGAATTAGCCAATCTGTCTGGAATTCCTATTTATATGGATACTATGATTGACGCTGCGCTAAGAGCAAGATTAAACATGTTCTTGCAGGGCAATACCGGTTCAGGAAAAACCCAATTAGTAGAAGATGTTATGCATTATTTTGGAGATAAATCGTTGTTCATTCTGGGCAGAAATGACATGGATACAAGAGAGTTATTCCAGCAAGTCAATCCGGAATTTTTAAGAGCTTTAAAAGGGCAGCAAGATATTTCTGGAATGAGTTTTAAATATTTAACAGACAAAATAAATTGCCAGTTTATAGCTGTAGATGAACTTCCTAACTGCGTTCCAGCAGTCAGAGCTCAATTGTTTAATCTCTTTGATGGTTTTATTGAAATAGATGGCAAGCCATATCGTATTGGCTCTGGTTATAGCATTGGGATGGCAACTGGAAATATCGGGCAGGAGTTCACAGAGTCTTCAAATGAGCTTGGAAGAGCTTTAAAAGACAGAATGCATTTAATTATAGATACAGATTTTTTCAGACCGCAGCCTATTGACACATTTGATATGCTTGCAGCAAACAGAGACCCAAGAGTCAATTTTGATGAGAAAGGAAAAGATAAAACTGGAGAAATTAGAGAAGCTTATAAAAAATTAAAAGAAAGAGAAGTTCAATTTGAAAAATATCTAATAGCTGGTTACTTAGTTCATGGGCTAGACAATTTGCCAGATGAATACGGCGGAAGCAAAACTGCCTTGAAATCAGGATGGCCTAACAAACTAGAAGGGCATGCGCTAGGTTCTGATGAAGCTTTGATCTTGCCAGTTTCGCCAAGAGCCGTTAAATCAATTATATCATTAAGCCAAGCCTTGGATTCTATAGTTGAAGAAAGTAAAGGTGAGCCAAACTATTTTGAGTCAATGATGGCTGCATTCAAGTTCGCTTCTGCATATTCAGGTGTTTTAAACAGAGCAGCAGTAGTGCAGACTTATAATGAAAACCCTTATCGGGCCATGGACGCTGTCATAGAAACCACAAGAGCTCAGTTTGATGCTAATTATCAGCATATTGGGGCTGGAGTAGAAATGGCTAGAAAAGGGAAGAAAGAGCAAAAATTGTTAAATGAATTCAAAGGCAGATGGCAATTTATGGGTGATTTGTTAAAGAACTTAGCTGAAAGAAAAGATGAATCTTCCTAAAACCGTGTTTGGAGTAAACACAGAAAAGGCTTATGA
>CAYRAU010000002.1:20674-25685 GCA_964422525.1 Candidatus Woesearchaeota archaeon | reverse complement strand
AAAGAAAGGAATTAAGCTTGAGAAGAAGAAAGATAAGAAGTTGGCTGTTAAGTAAATTTTAGACTAAATTATCTATAAAAATCTATTAATAAGAATTAAAGCATAATATATTTTAATATTTTATTAAACAACTTTAAGCTTCCTCCCATCCATCAATGAATCCTGCTGATTCAGCATCTATCTCATCACTCTCTACCATGTTTATTCTTTTTTCTTTGCTGCTAAACATGTCATCGTCTTCTAATTCTTCATCTTCCCATTCATCTTTATATTCATATTCTTTCATATAACCTCACCCCAATATATAAAAAGATTTAAATATATATAGCTAACCTATATAATAAATATAAACTATATACACAATATATCGGGGTGTTGTATTTGGAATACAGAAAACTAATCAAGTTTGGAAACTCTTCATACGTCGTATCTGTTCCTAATAACTGGATTAAAAAAAATAAGCTGGAGAAAGGCCAGACTATTTCTGTTGAAGAAAATAGCAATAATGAGTTGGTATTTTCTGTGTTTTCTAAAGAAAAAAAAATAGAAAAAAAGGAAATTTCAATAAATGTAGACGGTAAAACCATCTCTAGAATAAAAAGGGAAATTATAGGTGCTTATATTAAAAATTATAATTCAATTATACTTAATGGTAAGGATATAAGTTCTTATGAAGAAGGCGTTAAAAATATTATACATAATTTAATGGCTCTGGAAATAATAGATCATTCATCTAATCGCATAGTCACGAAGGATTTTCTGGACTTCGAGGAAGTTACATTTAATGAAATAGTCAGGAAAGTGGACAATATAACCCGGTCTATGTTTGCTGACATAAAAATGGTTGCTAAAAAAGACTATGCAACTAGCATAGATAACAGAGACGAAGAAGTTAATAGGCTGGTATATCTAATAATGAGGGCTCTGCGCTTTAATATTGACAACCCGCGCAGTAATTTTACTTATAAAAATAAGATTAATACAGTAGAAATACTAGACATCTGGGATCTGGTAATCAGTATTGAGAAAGTTGCAGATTCAATTAAGAGAACGGCTAGAAAGTTTTCTCATATTAAATCAAATCCAAGGATTATCAATCCTTTAATGGTAATTTTTAAGGAAATAGAGCAATTCTACTGGGATACTATGAAAGCCTATTATAATCGTGATGTAGAATTGGCTTATGGTCTATCAAGTAATAAGAGTATACTTGCTAAAAAATGCAATGAAATGCATGAAAAATACTGGAATATAAAACATGCCCCAATAATACTGGAGAATTTCAAAGATACAATCGCTTCAATTCACACTATTGGAAGGATAGTCTACGGTTAATTTGTAAATGTGTTAATCCAAACCTTTTTAAATTTTATTCAAAGTTAATAGTAACTGAGGTCAAAAATGAGTACAACAGAACCTGGAGTAGCAACAGAACCATTTCTTGATAGTTTAGGTATTCTACCAGTTATGGAAGATCCTAGAAGCTTCGAATTCTTCAGGAGAATATTGAGTAGTAGGAGAAATCTAACTTTATTGGGTAGAAAATATCAAAGTTTTGACCCTAATGAAATAGTAAGCGTTGAATATAGAGACCCGCCTTTTAAAGGTTTAGTAAATAGGAATGAGCTTACTAGAGTCACTTTTAGAACTGAAAGTAAGGATACTGCCCCATTGGAGGTATTACTTAAAACTACAAGGCACGGGGCAGATGAAATGGACATAAGCAATAGGCATCATAAGCAATTAGAAAGTATGCGATATCAATTAGCACAGATGATGTTTTGGGATGATTTTTCTTTGCCAACCCCAATTGTATTTGGATTGGCAAGAGAAAGACCCCAGAAAGGTTTTACAAATTACACATTAATGATGGAGTTTTTAGATGGGATAACTTTTGATTTGCATATACTGGCTTTAAACCAGATTAGGGGTTTCCTTGATGGCGAAGAAGTACCTAAACAATTGACTTATGATAAAATAGCTGCCTCTAAGAGCGCTGTAGAACTAGAAATAAGGTCTATTATTAAATCTAGCTTAGAGGCTAATACAAGGTTCCATGAAATAAAAGAATCAGATATAAGAAATCATAATCCAAGTCTTTTTTCTCCGCATGACACAATAAAATATTACTTGATTCAAAGAGGTGAGCATTACGCTAGAAGGTTGATTAATTATGTTATACAAGCACAGCCTTTTGGCACCATTAAATTTAAAGTTACCGAAACTAGAGCTGAAGAACTTGTAGAAGAGTTGACGCAATTGCTGAAACCTTTCATAATACCATTTACCGATTTAGAGAGACTTTGTCATGCACATGGCGATGAATATCTTCATCATTTCCAGTATAATGGTAGGAATGGGGACCGTAATAGTGTAGTATTTGATGCAGATCATACCATGCGGACGAGACCGGAATATTCTCATGCAAAGATTTTGACCTCATTTTTATTGGATTTGAATATAGAACAAGAAATTGAATATCTAGAAGGAGCCTTTAAACATGGGAGATATAATCCCAATCTATTTGGCGATTTTGACCAAGTTACTAACGACTACGCATTTATATCTATTGCATTAAGGTTATTTGATATGGGAAAAAGAGCATCTAATGCTTTAATAGATAGTGCAACAGATGCAAGGATAGTTACAGGTGTCAGCTACAGGCCGCATAAACTTAGACTTCCTAGTGATCTTGCTAATCGCATCCCACCTTCTGTAAAGTATCCAGATGTTCCAAATTCATTAGCAATTCAAGGAAGACATTTATCTGAAAGGTTATTTTGGATAGCTAGTAATGATAGATTTTCTAGAGAATATAATGGTCACGCAGTTAATTTAGGTAGGTTCTTGGAAACGTACGGTTTAATCCCACTTAAATAAAAACCTTTAAATAGCATATTTCTAGCCTTTAATATATAGTTTCATTAAGGGTGGTTAAAATGTTAAGGCAGCTTTTGGTTACTTTTGTAGGTCATGTAGACCATGGCAAGACAAGCATCCAGGATTATATTAGAGGAAGCTCTGTAGCATTATCAGAGCCTGGATTAATAACCCAATCAATTTCATGCACAAAAGTTCCCTTTTCCGTAATTGAAAAGCTTTGTAAGGGCCTTATTGACACGAAAAAAATCAAGATTCCTGGCTTCTTATTTTTGGATACGCCGGGCCATGCGTCATTTACCAGCTTGAGAAAAAGAGGAGGCAGTTTGGCTGATATTGCTGTTTTAGTCGTTGACATTAATGAAGGATTGAAACCTCAGACAATAGAAGCTATAGAAATCCTGAAGAGCTTTAAAACACCTTTTGTGATTGCCGCAAATAAAATTGATTTGATAAAAGGATGGCATTCTGCAAGATTAAGCCTGATAAAAACAATAGAAAGCCAGGCTCAGGATGTTAAAAACCAGTTTGATAATAAATTCTACACTCTAGTTGGCCAGATATATGAAAAAGGATTTAATGCAGAAAGGTTTGACAAGGTTGAGGATTACACAAAGCAGGTAGCAATAGTTCCTATTTCAGCTAAAACAGGGGATGGAATCCCTGAATTATTGACTGTTTTAACAGGCTTGGCTCAAAGATTCCTTGAAAGCAATCTTGAGTTCAATGCCAAAAGCCCTGGCAGGGGCGTAATTTTAGAAGTTAAAGATGACAAGAATGTTGGGACCTACCTTGATGTTGTTATTTATGACGGCCATATACAAGTTAATGATCAGATTATTCTTGGCACTCTGGATGAGCCTATAATAACCAAAGTAAGAAGCTTGTTTGACAGCAAGAAATCAATAAAAAGTGTTGAGGCTGCCTGTTCAGTAAGAGTTATAGCTCCAAATGCCCAGGATGCAATAGCAGGAGCGCCTTTGGTTGTTGCCAATAAAGACATTGATAGATTAAGGAAAGAGGTAATGCAGGAAGTTAAGGAAGTAGTTATTGACACTGGCAAGGAAGGCGTTATAATAAAGGCTGACTCTCTTGGCTCTTTAGAGGCTTTAATATCATTGCTAAAAGAAAAAAAAATCATGATAAGGAGAGCTTCAATAGGCAATGTTTTAAAGAAAGATATTGCAGAAGCTTGCAGCCAAAAAAACCAATTAAACAGGATAATTCTCGGCTTTAATATAAAAAACAGCAGGGCTGAAATTCCTGTAATAGCTCACAATGTAATCTACAAAATAATTGATGACTATGAAAAATTTAGAGTAAAAAAATCGCAGGAATTAGAGTCATATTTGCTGAATTCATTAACAAGGCCCTGCAAGTTTGTTATCATGCCCCATTATGTTTTTAGGCAGAGCAACCCTGCTGTTGTTGGAGTTGATTTGCTGGTTGGCTTATTAAAAACAAACACGGAATTAATGAAGAAGGACGGAAAGCCAATCGGGAAAGTCAAGAGCATCCAGATTGAAGGGGAAAATGCCACTCAAGTAGAAGCAAAAAACCAGGTTGCTATTTCTCTCCCAGATGTTACAATGGGCAGGCAGGCGTTTGAAGGGGATGTAATTTACAGCAACATGGATGAAGATGACTTTAAGAAATTAAAGACTTTAAAAAAGCATTTGAATGATTCTGAAATACTTGTTCTTAAGGAAATTGCTGAGATAAAGAGAAAAACAAATCCATTATGGGGCGTTTAGATTTAACTTTTTACTTTCATAGTAAAGGTTAAAAACTTTATTGCTGTTTATATATCATGGAAACGCCTCAGGTCAAGATATTATGCAAATTCTGCAACAATAAAGTCCCTATAGAATCAATAAGATATGACAAAACAGGAACCAAGCTTATATGCAAGGCATGTTATGAAAAGCACGCTTCAAAGGAAAAGAAAGATTCTGTAAAAGAAGAGACTTATGACACATACTTATGCGACAAATGCGGTTTCAGATTCAAGAGAAAGTTCGGCAGCAGGATTTACAGGTGCCATTACTGCGGCAAAGGCACTTTAAGAAAAGAAAACATGACCAAAAACACAGTTGATGAATACTTGGAATTGTAATCAAAAGATTTATAA
>CAYRAU010000002.1:15239-20574 GCA_964422525.1 Candidatus Woesearchaeota archaeon | reverse complement strand
ATAAATGATGTAAAGACTGGAAAAAGCTACAGCAAGCTTGTAAAAGACAATGAAGCTGACTCATTCAGGAACAAAAAAGTTAAGGATGCTGTTTCCGGAGATTCAATTGGAATTAACGGCTATGAATTTGAGATTACTGGAGGCAGCGATAATGCTGGTTTCCCAATAAGACCTGATTTAAACATGGCTGGTAGGAAAAGAATTCTATTGACAAAGGGGCCTGGAGTCAGGATAAAAGGGAAAGATGGCACTAGGAAAAGAAAAACTGTTGTAGGAAATATACTAAGTCCAAGTATAGCCCAGATTAATCTTAAGACTTTAAAGTACGGAAGCAAGCCTCTGGATGAGCTTTTAGCAAAGAAAGAAGAAAAGCAGGCTTAAGTTAGTTTTATAAACACTCATTTTTCTAATATTAATAAACATGGGAGGATTCTAAATAGTGCCTAAGACAAAAACAGCTGCAAAAACAGAAGCAATCCAGCCGGAGATAAATGTTGGGTTGGTAGGACATGTCGATCATGGAAAAACAACTCTGACTGAAAGACTTTCTGGGAAATGGACAGACACCCATTCTGAAGAAATCAAAAGAGGCATTACTATCAGACTGGGATATGCTGACTGCTCTTTTTATTATGATGAAAAAAACAAGTCATACACAGTAGAGCATAATGGCAATAAATTTGTAAGAAAGATTTCTTTTATAGATGCTCCTGGGCATGAAACCTTAATGGCAACAATGCTTTCAGGGGCTGCAATAATGGACGGCGCTTTATTATTGGTTGCTGCAAATGAAAAATGCCCGCAGCCGCAGACAAGAGAGCATTTAATGGCTCTGGAGATTATTGGCGTTAAAAACATTGTAATTGTCCAGAATAAGATAGATTTGGTAAGCAGGGAGCAGGCATTGAAAAATTACAGGGAAATTAAGGAGTTTGTTAAAGGAACAATTGCTGAAAACGCTCCTGTAATTCCGATATCAGCCCAGCATAACGTCAATATCAGCAAGCTAATAGAGGCTATTGAAGAAACAATAAAGACTCCTGAAAGAGATGTGAAAAAGGATCCATTAATGTTCATTGCAAGAAGCTTTGACATAAACAAGCCAGGCACTAAAATAGAATCTTTGGCTGGCGGAGTTTTAGGAGGAGCATTAAAACAGGGCATCCTTAATGTTAAGGATAAAATAGAAATAAGGCCTGGATTGAAAAAGGAAAAAGACGGTGCAATAGTATACTTGCCAGTGCTGACTGAGGTGATTGCTTTAAAAACAGGGGGAGAAGATGTTAATGAAGTAGGTCCTGGGGGAAGCTTTGGATTATTGACAAGCTTAGATCCAAGCATAGTAAAAAGCGACAGCTTAATTGGAAACATTGTTGGATTGCAGAGCAAGATGCCTGATGTTTTCTTTGAATTTAATCTAAAGCCTAACCTGCTTAAAAGAGTTGTAGGGGCCAAAGATGATTTATTGGTTGATCCTCTAAAAAAAGGAGAAACTTTAATGCTGAATGTGAACTCAGCAGCTACAGTGGGAATAATAATAAATATACAGAAAGCAGGCGTGCACGTAAAGCTGAAGATTCCTGTATGCGCAAGCAAAGGGGACAGAATTACAATTTCAAGATTAATTGGCTCAAGATGGCGTTTAATAGGATGGTCTGTTATTAATTAGAAAATTATTTAAACAATTTTTATTGGAAATTTTTACTATGTATAAGAAAAGAGAAACTTTGGTTTATGATTTATCAAATAGTCAAAGGGCAGAAATAAATTACAGCTGCGGTAATAAGGACCTTACTTTGGCAATACCTCGTGATGCAAAAAGATTGGAAGTTGCAGTTGTGGAAGATTGGTTTGGCTTTAAATTTGATAATAGCAGGCCCACAGTGGTAAAAGTATGCAATGGCAACTATCAAAACTTTATAGACCAATGCAATTCTCAGTTTACGCCGGCAAATCCTACTGAATAAAGTTTATATATAATAAGAAGCTTTGTTAATTGTGTTAAAAAAGAAAGAAAGAATTCTTCTGTATGGCAGCAACATTTGGTATCTTGGAGAAGGCATGCTAGGCCCTCTTTTTGCAGTGTTCGCAGAAAAAGTAGGCGGAGACATACTTGAAATTACATGGGCATGGGCAATATATCTTTTTGTTACTGGATTATTAGTAATGTTAATTGGGAAAATTTCTGATAATAAAATCAGCAAGAAGAAGCTTATGGTGGCTGGTTATGCTTTGAATGCAATATTCACATTTGGCTACTTGTTTGTTTCTTCAACGTGGCATTTATTCATAGTTCAGGCTGGACTAGGAATGGCAGTTGCGCTTGCAGCCCCGACATGGGAATCATTGTATGCCCAATATGAAGACAAGAAGCATGCAGGCTATACTTGGGGTCTTGCAGACGGCGAATCAAGATTGTTTACTGCATTAGCAATTGTAATAGGCGGCTTAATAGTAACATTCTTTTCATTCAGAGCATTATTCTTAGTAATGGGGGTAATCCAAGTGATAGCCACGATTTATCAGACTCAGTTACTAAAGAAATAGTTATTTTTTAATGTCCTGCCATAATCCAAGGATATTGCCTTCTGTATCTATGAAATATGCTGCGTAACCCATGCCGCCAATGCTAAATTTGTCCTTGATTATTTTTCCTTTTGCATGCTTAATCTTGCTTAAAGACTCATCAATATTTTTTACATTTACGGTAATAACTGGGCCTTTCATAAAATCAGGCTTCTTCAGCATTCCGCCATTTATAGCGCCGGGCTCTTTAGGCATGCGCTTTTCATCAATTAGAGATGTGATGACTGAAGTATAATTAAATTCAGGCATAAAATTTATCTGCCATTCAAAAACATTAGAATAAAATTCTTTAGCTCTTTCCAGATTCTCAACAGGTATTTCAAAATGAACTACTTTATCCATTTTCTTCTCCATTAGTTATTCTGGCTACTGAAGCCACTTTATCATTGTCTTTGAGCCTTATTAATCTTACCCCTTGCGTGTTTCTTCCTATGCAGCTGATGTCTTTGGCAGGAGTTCTTATGGTAATGCCGTTTTGTGTTATGAACATGACATCATCGTTTTCATTGACTGATTTGATTCCAATAACCTTGCCGTTTCTTTCATTGGTTTTAATGTTAATTACCCCTGAGCCTCCTCTCCTGATTAATCTGTAGTCGTCTATTGCTGTTCTTTTTCCATAGCCATTCTCAGTTATAGTCAATAAAGTGTCATTGTCGTTTACCAGTTCCATTCCAATTAATCTGTCATCTTTCTTAAGCTTGATTCCTCTGACGCCTATGGCATTTCTGCCAACAGACTTTACATCATTTTCATTGAACTTGACGGCATTTCCATTGCTTGTAGCAAGAAGCATTTTAACGCCTTTGTTTATCAGCAATACCTGAACAAGCTCGTCATTTTCAAGAAGATTTATTGCGTTTATTCCGCCTGATCTTGGATTGCTGTACTTATCAAGGCCAGTCTTCTTGATTAACCCGTTTTTAGTTGCAAATAACAAGTAAGATTCTTTGCCAAAATTATTTATTGGAAGCGTGGCTGTAACTTTTTCATTTTCCTTCAAGTTCAGCAAGTTTACAATGGCTTTTCCTCTTGAATATCTTGTTCCTAAAGGCACATTATAAGCCTTGAGCCAGTGAACTCTTCCCTTGCTTGTAAAAAACATTAAATAATTAGTGTTTTTAGTTACAAATAATTGTTTAATTATATCATCTTCCTTTATGTCAGCTGAAATAACTCCCTGGCCTCCTCTTTTTTGCTGCTTGTAATTAATTAATGGTATTTGCTTGATATAGCCGGAATTTGTCACTGTTATCACAACATCCTCTTCAGTAATCAAATCCTCATCTTCTATAACTTCTTCAAAATCAACAATCTCAGTTCTTCTTTCGTCGCCATAAGCTTGTTTTAATTCATTTAACTCATCCTTAATAATCTGGTAAACTCTTTGTTCATCAGCAAGTATGTCTTTTAATTCAGCTATTAATTTTATTAAATTGTCATGTTCTTCTTGCAGCTTGTTTTGCTCTAATGTAGTTAGTCTATGAAGCCTCATATCCAAAATAGCCTGGCTTTGCTTTTCAGTCAATTCGTATTTTTCCTGCAGCTTGTTTCTTGCAATCTCTGGGCTGTTGCTTTGTTTTATTAATGCCACAACCTCATCAATATTTGCCAGGGCAATTTTCAAGCCGACAAGAATATGGGCTCTTTCTTCTGCCTTATTAAGGTCAAATTTAGTTCTTCTTTTTATGACTCTTAATCTATGGCTCACGTAATGCCTTATTATGTCTTTTAAAGTCATTAATTTTGGCTGTCCTGCAGCTAATGCTATCATTATAATGCCATATGTTACCTGCATATTTGTGTGCTTGTAAATCTGGTTTAATACAGCTTCAGGATTTGCGTCTTTTTTAAGCTCAATGACAACTCTTATTCCTTTTCTATCGCTTTCATCCCTTATATCTCTTATTCCTTCTATAATCTTGTCCTTGACATTGTCAGCAATGCTTTCTATCAAAGAGCTTTTATTTACTTGGTATGGAATCTCTTCTATTATCAATGAATTATTTTCTATTTTTGCTTTTCCCCTTAATATTATTTTTCCCCTGCCTGTTTTGTAAGCTTGTTTTATTCCATTGTTCCCTAGAATTATTCCAGATGTAGGGAAATCAGGCCCTTTAACATAATTCATTAATTCATCTATTGAGATGTCCTGATTGTTGATGAATGCTATTATTGCGTCTATAGCCTCGTTAATGTTATGCGGAGGTATATTGGTTGCCATGCCTACTGCAATTCCAGAGCTTCCATTTACCAATAAGTTAGGCAGCTTTGCAGGAAGCACTATTGGCTCTTTCAAGCTTCCGTCGAAGTTATCAACAAATTTTACGGTGTCTTTTTCTATGTCAGCAAGCATATCTTCTGCTATTTTGCTTAATTTAGCCTCGGTATATCTCATTGCGGCTGCATTATCGCCGTCTATATTTCCAAAGTTTCCCTGTCCGTTAATCAATGGGTATCTTAAAGAGAAATCCTGGGCCAGCCTTACTAAAGTGTCATAAACAGCAGTATCGCCATGAGGATGGAATTTTCCTAAAACTTCCCCAACTATTCTTGCGCATTTCTTGTGCTGTTTGTTGTGCAAAAGCCCAAGCTGCTGCATTGCATATAAAACCCTTCTGTGAACCGGCTTTAAACCATCATGAACATCTGGCAAAGCTCTTGCTGTGATTACAGACATAGAATAATCTATGTAGCTTTCCTTCATTTCTTCTTCAATTAATCTTATTTTTATTTGCTCTGGCATTTT
>CAYRAU010000002.1:0-15139 GCA_964422525.1 Candidatus Woesearchaeota archaeon | reverse complement strand
CATTTTACACATCCAGGTTTTTAGCTAATTTAGCATTTTGCTCAATGAATTCCCTTCTTGGCTCGACTTCATCACCCATCAATATTGAAAATATCTGGTCTGCCAAAACAGCATCCTCAATAGTAATCTGCTTTAATATTCTGTTTGCAGGATTCATGGTTGTTTCCCACAGCTGTTCAGGATTCATCTCGCCTAATCCCTTAAACCTCTGAACTTCAACTTCCCCAATTTCATTAGTTTTCTCTTTTAATTCATCATCATTAAAAAAATAAAATTCCTGCTTGCCTTTTTTTACCCTGTACAACGGAGGCTGAGCCATGTAAACATAGCCTTTCTCAATAAGCTGGCGCATGTGCCTGTAAAAAAATGTCAGGAGCAAGCAAGCAATATGGCTTCCATCGACATCAGCATCTGTCATGATTATTATTTTATGGTATCTTGCTTTATCTGCGTTGAAATCTTCTGAAATTCCCGCCCCGATAGCTGATATCATTGTCGTTATTTCTGTATTTCTAAAAATTTTGTCCAATCTTGCCTTTTCGACATTCAATATTTTTCCCCTTAATGGCAGTATTGCCTGGAATTCTCTCATTCTTGCTGATTTTGATGAGCCGCCTGCGCTATCACCTTCGACAAGATATAATTCGCATTTAGCAGGATCTTTTTCCTGGCAGTCAGCTAACTTCCCTGGAAGATTTCCAGACTCTAAAATTCCTTTTCTTCGTGTCAAGTCTCTTGCTTTTCTTGCAGCTTCTCTTGCCCTTGCAGCCATTATTGATTTGTTTATTACTGTTCTTGCAATGCCTGGATTTTCTTCAAAGAAATTTGATAAGTTCTCGTAAACAATGCTGTCTACCAGTCCCTTTACCTCATTATTGCCAAGCTTTGTTTTTGTCTGGCCTTCAAACTGGGGCTCAGGAATCTTAATTGAAATAATGCATGTTAATCCTTCTCTTGCATCATCACCAGTCAGCTTTACGTCAGTCAGCTTATTTTTTCTTATATAATCATTAATAGCTCTTGTTATTGCGCTTTTAAATCCAATCAGGTGCGTTCCGCCCTCTATAGTATTAATGTTGTTTACAAAGCTGTAAACATTTTCATTAAATGTTTCATTATACTGCAAAGCTATTTCGCATGAAATCCTATCCTGCTCTTTTTGGAAGTAAATCACCTCATGCAGCTTGGGCTTGTTCCTGTTTATGTATTCAACAAATTCCTTGATTCCGCCATCATACCTAAAAATCTCTTTTTTGCTGTCCCTCTCGTCTTCTATGGAAATTTTTAATCCTTTATTTAAAAAAGCCAGCTCCTTCAACCTGTTCGCTAGAATATCATATTGGAATTCTGTTACCTGAAATATTTCATTGTCTGGAAAGAATGTGACTACGGTTCCTGTTTCAGTTGTTGCTCCAGTAACTTGAAGCTCTGTTGTTACTTTTCCTCTTTCATAAGTCTGAACATAAACATTACCGTCTCTTCTTACCTCAACTTTTAAGAATTTTGAGAGGGCATTTACAACAGAAATGCCGACACCATGCAAACCTCCGGAAACTTTGTAAGTGTTTTTGTCAAACTTTCCACCTGCATGAAGCATTGTCATTACAACTTCCAAGGCAGGCTTGTTTTCAGTTGGATGCATGTCAACCGGAATGCCTCTCCCATTATCGCTTACAGTTATAGAACCATCTTTGTGTATGATAACCTTGATTTCTGTGCAGTAGCCTGCTAAAGCTTCATCAATAGAATTATCCACAGCTTCATAAACCAAGTGATGCAAGCCTCTGACATCTGTGCTTCCTATGTACATAGCAGGCCTCATTCTAACTGCCTGCAAGTCTTTTAAGACTGATATGCTTGAAGCTTTGTATTGGGTGTTTTCCATTGTAAAATTAACTCTTAAAAATTCATTGTTCTTAATAAAAAGGATTTCATTTGTTTAAATACTTTTCTTAGATTAAAACAGCCAAATTTAAGCTTTTTAAGCCGTATAAATGGCAAAAATATTTTTAATTGAGCAAAGATTTATAAAGAAAAATAAGCTTTTAAAGAAACATCAAGTTTTTTCTGATTTCTCTAAATTCCTTATCTCTTTCATTATAATGTCAGTTACTTTCCTGGTTATCTTTTTGTTATTCTGCCTGCCGTAATATTCAGAGAAATCCAATGGCTTTCCGATTTTTACTATTGATTTTGACAAAAATCTTGGCAGAATTGCTTTATGCGGGAACAAGCCCTTGTTTCCTATGATTGCAATTGGAACAACAGGGACTCTTGCTTGCAAAGCTATCCTGGCAACCCCTGTATGCCCTTCTTTTTTATAAAACGTATAATTTTTGTTTATTGTTGAGCCTTCAGGAAATATGCCGAAGTAATAGCCTTTTTTTATCAGTTCTGCTGCCTGATCAATGGCTTTTTGAGACTCTCCTTTGCCCCTTTCTATTAAAACATTGCCTGTACTCTTGACAAGCCATTCTATAAACTTGTTTACAGCCTCGGCAACATCATGCTTTGCAAGAAAAAATATCCTTCTTCTTGTAACCATTGACAGAAAAACAGGGTCTGAATTGTCACTATGGTTGGCTGCAAGAACAGCTAATTTTGGAAGATTTTCCCTGCCCATTATCCTAACACTGAACAAGAATCTGGCCAAAGGCGTTATTGTATATCTTAGCAGATAGTATAGCATTTTAAGATCATTGCCTGTTTTTTATCATCTAAATTTTTTAACTAACTTATGAAGCTCATTTAAATCTATTTCGAAAACAGCTGCAGGCATCTCAAGGTTCCAGTTTATTAAAACTTCAGGTCTTACCTCTCCGATAATGCCTATTTTTTTGCCTTTTATTATTATTCTCCCTGACCTGCCTGAAATAAAGCTTTCATGCTCAAGCTCTTCAATATTATATTTAAATCCAAGGTGGTTAATCAAATAATCAAGGACTTGTTTTGCTCTTGTAAAATCAGCTTTGCTGTCTGACAAAGCCCATGCCAGAGTCATTACATCCTTGCTTCTTGTTTCTTCTTTATTGTCTGGAATTATGACATTTCCGATTTCAAATACCTGCTGTGGGTAATCCTTGTTTGTATTTTTGCTTAAAAACTCCATTATACTAGGAATAATGCTTGTCCTAAAGACAGACCATGTTTTGCTTACAGGATTTTCTATCTCTATGACTTTGCTTTCCACAAGATTCATTTTTTTGAATAAATTATCCTTATTTGTTAAAGTATAGCTTAATATTTCTTGGGCCTTAAAGCCTGTTAAAGCATAAGCTATTTTATCAGAGAACATTCCTATTTTTCTTAATGAGCCTGTTGCGCTTATTTTAACGTATTCCGGATTAATATTATTGTAGCCATAGCAAATTAATACATCTTCAACAATATCAGCCTGATGCAGAATGTCCTGCCTGTAGGCTGGATATGTGACTTTTATTTTATTGCCACTTGAAACTGCATCACACCTGCATTTTTTTAATAAATTAATTGCATCCTGTTTTTTTAAGTCAAGCCCTGTTCTTTGATTAATAAAATCCAAGTCCACATTTATTGATTTATTCTTAAATACAGGAGTTACAGTTTTTTTATTTCCGTTTATTACACTTATTGTTTCTACTTTCCCTTTTCTGTCATGCAGCGCCGCAACCATTATTAATAATGCAGTGTTTATGTACTCAAAATTATTTCCAGTTACTTCTAAAAATAAGTTTTTAGTTTCCGTAGTTACTTTCCCAGTTATTATTGAGTTTATTACAGGTGGCATTGAGGCAATAACACCGTTGCTGTCAACTAAAATTGGATATTGATTATGCTCTTTTATCAAATGGCCATAAGCAATGCCTTTAGGATGAATTTCCAGTATTTGTTTTAATGTCAGGCTCTTATTGAAATCAAGAGGCACGAATTTTGTCTTGGTATCCATTGCCTTGTAATGCAAAGGCTCTTTAATTCTGTCAAAATCATATAACCCTATTGCGATTTCTTTTCTTTTCCTTCCAAAATTATCAGCAATCTTTTCCTGAAGCTGTATCAGCTGTATCAAAAATTCCTCATCAATTTTTATATCTCTTATAACAGCACCTGCAATCAACGGCCTTATGTCTTTAACATTCTTGTCAACTATTAGCCTTGTGCTTCCTTTTTTAATATTAAATTTTGGAAGCCCTGATTTCATGTTATAGCGGCCTTTCAACTCTCTTGCTATGCCTTCAGCTGACCATAAATCAGGTCTGTTGGTGTCAGCAACCTCTATTTTCATTATTCCGTTTTTTATATCTTCTATCTGCCCTTTAACCTGTAGGATGCCTGAATCTCTTAAATCATCTATGGGAATTTTTTTCCCAATTAATTTCATTAAATCTTCATAGCTTACTTCTATTGTTGCCATTTTGAATCCCTCAGATAACTTATGTTCTGGCTGAACAAGTCCCTGATGTCTTTAATTCCAAGCTTTAGCATTGCCAGTCTGTCAACGCCAAATCCCCATGCTATTACAGGCTGCTTTATGCCCAGTGGCAATGTTAATTCAGGCCTGAATATTCCAGCTCCAGCTATTTCCAGCCAACCGAATATTGGGTGCTTAACGCTTATTTGCACGCTTGGTTCTGTAAATGGATAATAATCTGGGAAGAATTTTATTTCCTTGCTGCCAGTCATTTCAATTGCAAAGTTTCTCAGCAAACCAAGCAATTGGGTAAAGTTTAAGTTTTCATCAATTATGAACCCGCCCATTTGATTGAACTCAACAGCATGAGTGGCATCTATAATATCGGGTCTGTAGCATCTGACTAAAGAGAAGTATTTTCCTGGAATTTTAATGCCTTTAAGCAAAGTTCTTGCTGAAATCGCAGTATCATGAGCTCTCGGCATAAGCTGCCTTGCCATTGATTCTGACCATTTGTAATTCCATCCAGTGCTTCCGGTTTTCCATCCGTTTTCATGCGTTTCCTTGACTTGCTTTACCTTAATGCTTTTAGGCAAGTCCCCGTATTTTGTGTCTTTAATTCTGTAAGTGTCTGTCCAGTCTCTTGCAGGATGATTTTGCGGCTGGAACAACGCATCAAAATTATAAAATTCAGTTTCAATTGTCGGGCCTATCATTTCCTTAAATCCAAGATTTACAAGCTTTTCTTTAACGCTGTTTAAGAACTCATTGTAAGGGTGCCTTTTTCCAGGATAAATTTTGGGAACATTGACCTTGATGTCATATTTCCTGAACTTATTATTTTTCCACTTGCTGCTTTTTATAACTTCAGGGGTTAAAGCTTCTATTAAATTATCATCTAATTTTTCTTTAGCTATCTTCCTGCCTGCATCAGTTAAGACAATTATCTTATCTTTGGCCAAATTTATTTTTATTATCTCTTTTCTCCTAGATAATTCGTCGTAAATTTCACGCTCTTTGATTGTTAATTTTGATTTCTCTTTAGGCAGTTCTTTCAGGAAATCTTCATATTCTTTCAGATCCAAGCCAGCTTTTCCCTTAAGTTTTATTGTATTCCCAACATCAATCAGGTCTTTTCTCTTTAACAAGCCCAATACAATGTTTACTTCTGCGTCATCTAACTTGGCATCTTTTTTTATATCCTGCAAGCGTGAATCCTTTTTTAATGCGCTCAAGAATCTTTTTTCAGGAAATCCTTCTTT
Source organism: Candidatus Woesearchaeota archaeon (assembly GCA_964422525.1). Taxonomy (GTDB): domain Archaea; phylum Nanobdellota; class Nanobdellia; order SCGC-AAA011-G17; family CAYRAU01; genus CAYRAU01. The sequence continues at coordinate 9,490 of CAYRAU010000002.1, read as the reverse complement.
CAAGTATTTTTCCCCGTTTTCATCAATTTCAACTATTTCCTTTGCAGTTTTTTCAGTTTTTATCAGCTCTTTATTTTCAAGCCACTGCAAAGCTCTTGTAATCTCTTCCTCTTTCAGGCCTGTTTTTTTAATTATGTCTTTTAAAGTAATATTGTCATGAAGAATAGGCAAAACCTTTCTTTCAAGCTTATGCAAACTATCTGTTAAATTATCCATATAAGAATTGCAGATAAAGGTTGTTTAAAAACATTGCCTATTGAACTAAATGAGTGGGATTTTGGCCTGACAGTCCAAACCTTTCTTGGTATTCTTCTGGTGTCATCCTAAATTCAAGATTGGTATTACCTTTCTGAATTATGGCAATATCATTTATTCCTTGCGGAGTTTTTGTTCTGCTGCCTTCTCTTAAAGCACTCCTGGAAGAATATCTAAATTCACCTGGCCCCATTGATTGACTGTTGATATATGCGCTTAATGATAAGAATTCTCTGGCATCAGGTACAGGCAAAAATAATTTATAACCTTCAAGCCTTTCCGGTTTTTTATATCCTAAAGCTTTTTTCCTTCTGAGCATATAAACTTCCTGCTGCTCTGGCAATAACAAGCCATTCTCGTCAACCCTATAATGATGAACTTGACCGTTAATTATTACAAACGAATTTGATAAAACTAATTTTGTAAGATGATAGCCATCATTTCCTTTATTGCTGTTTTTGGTTGAAACAATTTCTCCATGACAGTAATCCCGCGAACTCCTTCCAGCTAATCTAGTAATGCGAACTGGAACTACTTTTCTATCACGGCCAGGATATAATACTCTGCCAATAAGCCCGCCACTAATATAAGCATCGTCATTTGTCATGCTTTTAAAGCATAAGAAAAAATTTATAAAAGCTTTGGAAATCAAAACATTTATTAACAAAAATCCTTATTAAAATCCAATGGCTGAGAAAGACATTATAGTTCCAAGCATTAAAGTTGAGAAAAAAGGCATTTTTGACATTAAGGAACTATATTATATCGTTAAAAAATGGGCTTCTGACAACGGCTATGATGTTCTTGAAAAAAGTTACATAAATAGGGGGGACTCCACAGAAGTTAAGCTTGAGATTACCAGAAAAGTTGACGACTATACCCAATATGAGATTGATATAACCATTTCAGCTTCTAACATTAAGATTGCAAAGACGAAAAAGAAGGATATGTATGAAGGTTCTCTGGAAGTGGAATTTGAGTCTATTTTAGTAAGGGACTATGAAGGAACATGGGAAAAAAAGCCTGGATACAGGATAATGAGGGGCTTTTTTGACAGGTTTGTTATGAAAGGCAAAATTGACAATTATATAAAAGAGTTAAAGGAAGAGACCTTTTTATTCATGGAAAATGTCAGGAAATTCTTGAATGTATAGTTTTATTGCACCACAAGCCAAGAAACATAAGATTTAAATAGGGGTTTAGCCTGTGTTAATCAGGCCCAACAGAGAATCGCTCAATAGAGTAAGGCTCTTAAGCCGAAGCGATGAAACTTGGGAGTTATTGTTGGGCAACAATAAATTAATAGTTAATAAAGAATGAAGCTTAATTTCATTAACTCAAAAATCATGAAATTTTACATTTATTATGAATCACTCGAAGTTTAAGTAGTTATGATATAAAGCTTTGTTCTTGTAATTATTGGGGGGAATAAAATGGGAAAAATTAGTCCAGTAAGTGCTAAGTACATAGTTCATGCTAATATTTCAATCGAAGGTGTGATTGACAAGCCAGATGTTATAGGGGCCATATTTGGCCAGACAGAAGGTTTGTTAGGCACTGAATTAGAATTAAGAGAGCTTCAAAGATCTGGCAGAATCGGCAGAATTGAAGTTAAAGTAGATGTCAAAGGCGGGAAATCTGAAGGTGAAATAATCATACCTAGCAGCCTAGACAAAGCTGAAACAGCAATCATAGGCGCTGCTTTGGAAACTATTCAAAGGATAGGTCCGTGCAATTCTAAAGTCAAAGTAATTAATATCGAAGATGTAAGAGTCACTAAAAGGGACTTTGTAATAGAAAGAGCTAAAGAATTGCTTAAAGAGCTGCAAGACAAGGTATTGCCCGACAGCCAGGAAATTACAGAGATGGTAGCTCAGTCTGTAAGAATGATGGAAGTTGTTGAATACGGTAAAGACAGGCTAGCAGCTGGTCCTTTCATAGAAGAAAGCGAGGAAATTATACTTGTTGAAGGAAGAGCTGATGTTCTGAATTTATTGAAAAACGGCATCAAGAATGCTATTGCTTTAGATGGAACAAGAATTCCTGATACAGTAAAAGAATTGACTAAAAAGAAGACAGTTACAGCTTTTGTAGATGGCGACAGAGGTGGAGACTTGATTATTAAAGGTCTTTTAGATGCTAATGTAGAGATTGACTTTGTATGCAAAGCTCCTGACGGCAAGGAAGTAGAGGAAATTACAAAGAAGGAAATTCACAAGGCATTGAGAAGCAAGGTTGCTATAGAGCAGGTTAAAATGGAGCTTGCAAGGGAAACTAATGGGGAAAGATTAAGAAGACCTCAGATATTGCATTCGCCAGTTCCAGCTCAAAGAAGCCAATATCAAGAGAGAAGCCAAGAAAGACCTAGCTATCAGGAAAGAAACAATTACCAAGATAGAAATAATTATGAAAGACCGCAGGAAAGAAGGGCTAAAATAACTCCTGAAGCAGCAGGCAATTACAAAAAAATGCTTGAAAACCTGGTTGGCACAAAAGGAGCTTACTTGCTAGATGACCATTCCAACATTTTAGGCAAGGTTCCTGTTTCTGAACTGGCAACAACTATCAAGGATTTAAAATCAGGAATAAATGCAGTAGTTTTCGACGGCAGCATAGACAAGGACATAGCAAGCGTTGCAGAAAATGCAAATGTAAAATTCCTTGCTGGCATGAATTCCAAAATAAATCCAAGAGAAACAAGAGTTGAAATAATTACTTTATAATTTTTCTTTTTAAATTTAATATTTTTTAATAAAGATAGTAGACACGCCCAAGGATGGATACAAGTAAAATTATAAGCTACCTTGATTCTTTCTCAACCCTGTGATCCTCCAAGCGCCAATAAATATGATTAGAGCTGCTCTGTTCCCAGCCTGACTCGTTTTTCAAACCTATCAACCCAGTAGGGCAAGGTCTCAGCGTCCAAACCAAGACTTATAATCTTAGTTTATACCTCTCCTCAGGCTTCGACCCAACCATGAAGCCCATTGGTCGTTACAGCAGAGGGCTGGCCTGCCGGTCTAGTCTAATAACTATATGCTGGCTTGTTTTATAAAAGTTTTCATTTAAAGAATTTAAAGGGAAATTAGCCTAGTTTTATAGTAATTCCATTGGATTTTTCCTTAAAGTCAACCAATCTTATTTTCTTGGAATCAAGCAATTTCTTAAGCTCATTTATAGCAGCTTCCCTGCCGCCTAGTTCATCTATTAATCCTAGTTCTTTGGCTTCAACACCCAAATAAACATCGCCTTTGCCAACTTCTTTTGTTGCATTGTCAGTCAAGTTTCTCTTTGTTTTAACATCATTTAAGAATATATTGTAAACCTTGTCTATCTTTGATTGTAGCACATTTCTTTCCTTGTCTGTTAATTTAGTATAGGGGTTTCCCAGCTCTTTAAACTCGCCTGATGTTATCTGCTCATAAGAAACGCCTTCTTCTTCAAGCTTCTTGGATATCTGGAAATAAGATCTTGTAACACCGATGCTACCTGTAACAGCAAATGAATTGGCAACTATTTTGTCAGTGGAAGCAGCTATCCAGTATGCTCCTGAAGCCCCTGTTTCCTTGATGTAGGAAACAATTGGTTTTTCTATGGCATTAACCTTGCTCACAACTTCTTCTGCCGCAACAATAGTGCTGCCAGGGCTGTCTATGTCAAGCAAAATGCCTTTTATATTCTTGTTTGAATTTGCAACATCCAATAATTTGTTTATGCTTTCAGCTTTGTTAACATCAATAAATCCGTTAATTTCTATAACTGCAACATGGTCTGCTGCGCTTACTCTGTCTATCAGCAAGAATGCCACTAAAGCTATTAAAACAACAACAAGTACTGCAAGCAGATTTTTTCTTTTCATAGCATTATTCAGAATGCCGTGTTTATAAATTTTTGGTTAAAACTTCAAAAAAGCAAGCTTTATATTGCTTGCCAATAAGCCTTTTTTTATGGAAGCTAACTTTGATTACAAGAGAATAATTGCGGATTTAGTAAGCAGAGACATTACAATAGATATAATGGCAAAACAGCTTGATATTACATTAGGTTATTTGCAAATTTTAAGCCAAGGAAGAATTCCTACTCCGTTGCAGAACCAGCATCATTATTTGGAAAGAATCCAAAATTATTTAACTGATTTAAATGAAAATACCACTGTTCCAGGAGAAGGAACTGTAGAAGAAAAAGTAGCTGGAAAAACAGATGGCGGATTAGAAAGAAAAACTGGAGCTAGAGATATTGTTACTCTAAACAAATCCGGTGCATCAGGTCCAAAAAGATCTAAAAATAGAAAGCCACAGCAAGTTGTAATATTAGAAGGGTATCGTGTAGATCCAGAAGCAGTAAAAAGAGCAAGAGAAAATGAATCAGTCTGGTTATTTAATCAAAGGACTCCAGAAGGCAAAACCCAAGATTTTCATAATTTAAACTTAGATTCGTAGATATAGTGTAGAGGCCTCTATCACCTCTTAATAATATAAAACCATAGCAGTTATAAATACTTATTTGTCCTTTAACATATGCAATATTTACAAGATTTAACAAAACAGATAATAGAAAAGGAATTAGATAACATAGATGAAATTTTAAAATTAAGGCAGGATTTGGCAAAAATATACAAGCCAAAGAAACTTCCTTCTATAATACAGATATTATTGGCGTCTGGAGAAAACAGAAAAAAATTAATTAATGTTCTTAAAAGCAAGCCAAACAGATCCAAGCTGGGAGTTTTTCCAGTTGCTGTCATGGCAAGGCCTGACCCTTGTCCGCATGGAGCCTGCGTTTTCTGCCCGAATTATATAAAAGAAGGCGTGGCAATGTCTTACACCGGAAAAGAGCCTGCTTCAATGAGAGCAGTCAGAAACAAGCATCACCCTTATCTCCAGATTTTCAACAGACTGCAGCAGTATTTGCTTTTGGGAACAGTGCCAAATAAAATAGAATTAATAATAATGGGGGGAACATTTCCAGCTCAAGATCCGGAATATCAGGATGATTTTGTAAGGCTTTGTTATCAGGCAATGAACGATTTCAGCAGTTTATTCATAAGTCCATTTGATTATGAAAAATTTATTGAGTTCTTTGAATTAGATTACAATGACCTAATGAATGAAGAAAAATTTGCAAGAATCCAGAAAAAAATATTAACTTCAATCAATGACAAAAGCATGGAAGAAGTCAAGAAAGAAAATGAGAATTCCAACATTAAGATAGTTGCATTGGTTCAGGAGACAAAGCCTGACTGGTGCAAAGAATCCCATATAAACAAAATGCTGACTCACGGCTGCACCCGCGTTGAGCTAGGAATCCAGACTTTAAATGACTCAGTCTTGACAAAAACACACAGGGGGCATGATTTAAAAGACAGCGTTGAAGCAACAAGATTATTGAAGGATTCTGGATATAAGGTTGGCTATCATTTCATGCTCGGCCTGCCTGGAAATACAAAAGATGATGATTTAAAATATTTCAAGGAATTGTTTGATAATCCTGATTACAAGCCTGATGCTGTAAAGATTTACCCTTGCATGGTTTTCAAGAATACACCTTTGCACAAGATGTATGAAAAAGGATTATTTAATCCGATGAATACAAAAGAAGCATCTTCATTAATTGCTGAAATGAAATCATTGATTCCAAGATACTGCAGAGTTATGAGGGTTCAAAGAGACATCCCGACTTACAGGAGAGAGGCAGGCGTTGACAAAACAAACTTGAGGCAGGACATTCATGAAGTTATGAGGATTAAAGGCTTGAAGTGCCAGTGCATTAGGTGCAGGCAGGTTAAGGACAAAATTATTGGAAATGTTAAATTAAACAAGATGGAATATGAATCAAGCAATGGAAAGGAAATTTTCCTGAGCTTGGATGATGAAAAAGACCAATTAGTTGGATTTTTAAGATTAAGAATTCCAAATAGTTCATTCAGACAGGAAATTAATGATAAAACAGCGATAATTAGGGAGCTTCATGTTTACGGAGAAACAGCTAACTTTGGAGATAAAACAGTCACTCAGCATCTTGGCTATGGAAAGAAGCTTGTAGAGGAAGCTGAAAGAATAACTAAAGAATTTGGCAAAAATAAAATAGTAGTTATTTCAGGAGTTGGCGTCAAAAGCTATTACAGAAATCTTGGCTATAAAGATGACGGCCCTTATGTTTCTAAAATTTTTTAATTATACTTATTTATATGTACAAGTGTGTATAAAAACAAACAGAAAAGCTTAAATTAAACCTTGGTCTTTCATTATCATATGGATACTATGCAGTTAGGCGGAAACATTGAATTAGTAAACTTTCATTCTCTTGAGCCTGGAAAATTAATTGTTGTCAAAAAGATAGTTGGTAGATACGCAAAAGAGATTGGAGAAAAAAATTCTTCTTTTCAGAAGCTAAAGGTTGTTTTAAAAGAGAACAATGAAATAGAAGCTACTCTTTCTGCAAATGAAAATAATTACACTGAATCTGATTCTAACCAGAACTTGTTTTTCTCATTGGACAAGGCATTAAGCAAGCTAAACAAGCAATTTTAGCAAAACTTAACAATATATTATGTATATATTTTATATAAAGAACTATTAAATATTTAAGCAGTATATACATTATTGAAGTAAAATATATTGTAGTGTAATTCTAAAGATTTGGGGGTGAAAAAAATGAATGTATCTGTACAACTAGCCGGAAGATTTAGAGAGATGAGCAATTTTGACAAGGAAATTATAATGAACGATATTGAAAGGTTTACAGAAAAACATGAGAGACTGGTGGATAATGGAGAGCTTCATTTGATAATGAAGCAGCATAAAGAAAAATTTAGGACAATACCATTGTTCCACTGCACAGCAAGATTTGTAAGCAACATAGGCAGATTTAATGCAACAGGACATGAATATGGAATCAAGCAGACTGTTGACCAGGCATTAGGCAAGATAGAAAAGCAAGTTATAAAAACAAAGCAAAAAGCTGAAGACTATAAGCTGTTTAGCCCAAGCCCAAGAACAATTATGTTTGAGCATTAAATTTTATTTTTTCTTTTTGAAAGATACAGCTAGTTCTAAATATTTTAGTTAACAAAAACCTTTATAAACTAATCTTTTAATTTAATTCAGGGTTAAAAAATGGTTCAAAGAGTTGGCGGATTTAGAAGGAAGAGCAGGCATAAATTAAGCAAGAATATTAATGACAGGGGAAAGATAAGCATAAGCAGATACTTGCAGAAATTTGATATAGGTGACAGAGTCAATTTAAGCGCAGAACCTGCAGTCCAGAAAGGAATGTACTATCCAAGATTCCATGGCAAAACAGGCCAGATAAAAGGCAAAAAAGGCTCCTGCTATGAAGTATTGGTAAAGGACGGAAATAAACCCAAGCTTTTAATCATACATCCAATTCACTTAATAAAATGCCAAATATAGAAGTAATCAATGAAATGCCATTGACAATGGCTGAAATGAAAGAACATCTTCAAGTTATTGAGAAAAGGGACAAAGAATTGAATGCCAGGGCAAAAAAAGTAAAAACATATCTCGATCATTTCACAAAAGTAAAAAAAGACAAAATCAATGAAATAAAAAAGCAGCTAGAAACATTAAACATAACAAGACTAAAAGACAGGCATATTGCAAAAATAATTGATTTGCTGCCTGAAGACTTGACAAGTATGAGAGCAATATTCACAGGGGAAAATGTTACATTGAAACAAGAGGATTTACAGAAAATCCTGGATATAGTGAAAAAAGCATAAGATGTTAAATAAGGAAGATGTTCAAACAAAAAGCAAAAGAAGAATACGCAATAGTCTTGGATTTCCTGCCAAATGGCTATCCATTCGACACGACTCCAAGCCACAGAAAGAATTCAGTAGTGCAAGCTATAGGCAAGGAGCACTTCATATTATTGGAATTAACGCCTAAGAAAGACATAACTATTTCTAGCCACGAAGAAGTTTATATTGGGGAAGGCAAAAGAGATAAAATACATTTTATTAACGGAAGGCTTGCAATGGACAAGCTTACTGAAACAGCCAAGATAGAACTAAACCATGTTATAATGGAATTAGTTGACAAGAATGAAAGCAAGTTTGTTGAATTCTTCAATAAAGCTCAGCCAATCAACACAAGAACGCACCAGCTGGAATTGCTTCCTGGAATGGGAAAAAAGCACATGTGGGAACTGATTGAAGCAAGGCAGGAAAAGGAATTTGCAAACTTTGAGGACATTAAGAACAGAGTCAAGCTAATGCCAGACCCAAAGAAAGCAATAATAAAGAGAATTCTGGAAGAAATAGAAGGCAAAGACAGGTTCAAGATTTTTGTTGGTTAATTATTTTATTAACAAATTCTCTCTTTTTACAAATAAACTTCTGATAAACCAATACATTGCATATAGTTCAAATGCAAATGGGAAATACCCCAGATAACCTAATACCGGCATTTCAAATATTTTGAAGAATCCCAAAAATGGGATATTATAATACCATTTTGTTACAGCCCAATAATTCCAGAACTCCCAAAAGAAACCCATAATGATGCCTGCTAACAGTAGGCTTAATGGAACAACAAGTTTTCTATCTTTTAAATGCTTAATAACGCTTGGTTGTTTATGAATATAATTAAAAGGATCCAAAATAAAGAAAAATGCAATCCAAACTAAAGGGTAAAAATATTTAGGAAAGACTAATGGCAATAAGAAAGCAATAATACCAATGCCCATCATTGCATGGATAAAGTTTTTTGTAATATTATGCTTCTTATGCAGTTTCATTTTGTCAAACAAGTGCACACTTCTTACTAATTCGTAAGTTTCAAACATTGCAGGCAATACTGTTGAAAAATAAATTGTTTTCCATAAGGCATTGTCTAATGCTGCAAATCCTGTAACATTATTATAATTCCAATTGCCTGTTCTTAGATTCATTAACTCAAAAATCCACCAGAATATTGCAGAAAGCAAAAACAATCCAATAACTACATACTTTTTGTTCATTAATAGGGAATGCTTTCTTATTTTATAGGTAACAGCGTCAACCAATAATATATAACCAAGCCAAATTAATATAAAATATTTAGATGCAAACGGCTCAAGTTTAAAGAAAAAATTAATCTGAACAAATAGTATTAATAAAATCCCTAAAATGCCATAACTTTTAAACATATTGCCTCTTTTAATCCATTAACATATAGTATTATATAAATATTTTCAAAAGACTTTTAAACAAAAGCCAAATCTCAATCTTATG
>CAYRAU010000001.1:0-29449 GCA_964422525.1 Candidatus Woesearchaeota archaeon | reverse complement strand
AATTTAGGCATTATAGCCGTTAAAAGCCTTGTTTTTGGTGAATGACTCTAGAAATCTTCACATTAAATCCTATAAACAAAGTCATTAGGCCTTACTCTTTCCTTAACTTTAATGCCTATCTCATCGCCTTGGCTGGCTTCTGTAATCTCTTCTCTGTCAATCTGCATTGAAGCAACTTTTTGCTGAAAATCAGTTGTAGCTCCCTTAACCCTTATCTTGTCTCCAATCTTCAAATCAGCTTCCAGAGCAATAGCAGCAACATTTATTTTGCTAAAAAAGCTTTTAACAACTCCAATTTTCTGTTCTTGCTTTTCTTTCATGTAGATATTAAGTATTTTAGATATAAAAAGGTTTTTGTTTTAAGCTCTGGCTATAATTGATTCTAAATACTGCTTTTGCAATATCATATCGTCATGTGACAAACCTTTTATTGGCACACCGATATGAAGACATTCGTAACGAATAACTATTTTGGTACTTAAATCTTGACAGGCTAAATCTTCAGTTTTATCTGTGCCGCTTATAACTTGACCATCAGAATTATTGGCAAGAGGCAATAAATGAGTAGCACGAAAACCTGGAGAATTTCAACCATAAAAAGTTTCAAAAAGAGCAACCTCTAAAGGCTTCCTTAACGTTAACGTATAACCTGGTAGTTCTGTAATATTTCTATATTGGGCTACAGCAAGGTCATAATCTCTCCCGCAATCATTTATACGAGAGTCTTGTTGTAACTCACTTGCCATGCTATTTGAAGGGCATTGAAATTTATAAAATTATTGTATAGCCCCACCAGGATTCGAACCTGGGTTCCGGGCTTTCCTCATAGTTCCAAAGGCCCGTGTCTTTGGCCGCTGGACGATGGGGCTACAAAATAAATAGAATTTACTGCTTTTTTAAAGGTTTCTTACCTCTTCTAAAAGCGCTGTCTGGATGAAATATCAAATAAGCTACAACTAACAAGCTGATTAAAGACAAAAAAACCACTAATAATAGGTTAGGCTCTGCCATTTTTCTTTCTTTTATATCTCCCCCTTAATTCTACCTTATCCAGTCTTGCCAATACCTGCTTGGAATTTTCGCTCTTTTTGTATCCTTGCAAGAAAGCGTTAAAGCAAATATCAAAATGCTTGTAGTGCTTGCTTTCCAGAGCCTGTTTGAACAATCTTATATCAACAGCTTTGTCCTCTTCTTTGGCTGAAAAAAAGCCCAAGCCGAAATCTATGAAATAAACCTTGTCATCTTTTAGTATCATGTTGCTTGTTGTTAAATCCCCGTGAATAATATTCTTATCATGCAGTCCAGCCACTTCTTCTCCAATTTCTTTGCAGACCTTAAGCATTTTTTCTTTATTATAATCATCAAGCCTGTCTTTTAACAAATCGCCTTTAATGTATTCCATTATTATTCTGCTGTTGTTTTCATCAATCTTCAGGACTTTGGGAGAGTTTTCTGTTTTCTCCAGAATCTTGGCTTCTCTTTTAGTTCTGAACTTCCTAATCTTAGAATCAATCTCTTCCAGCCTGTAGCTTTTTCTAATTCTTTCTTTTACTAAATTTCCGTTCTCCAGATAAATTATGCCCTCTGCTCCTTGTTTTAGTATTTTCATTTTTTTCTTTCAAAGTAATTAGCCAAAGATGACAACAATAAAGCCAAGCCAGCTGCTATTAATATTAATGCAGGCCTGCTTTCTATGATTAAAGACAATGGGAAATAGATTACTATTAAAATTATAAAAGCGTAAATCAAGTTTTTGTGCTTCATATTTTAAAAGGCATTTTTCCCTGCAGTTTTTTAAACATCTTGCCAGGATCTTTTCCTTTCATGAGCTTCATCATCTTCTTGCTCTGCTTATACTGCTTTATTAATTCCCTTATTTCAGAAACAGGAACTCCTGAGCCCTTGCTTATTCTGGCTAATCTAGAAGTGCCGATTGTTTCAGGGTCTTCCAGTTCCTCTTTTGTCATTGAATTCATTGCGTGCTTCCACTTTTCAAGCTTGCCTTCCTGAACCTTTAGCATGTCTCCGGGAAGCTTTAACTGCCCCATGCCGGGAATCATGTCCATAATCTTGTTTAAAGGCCCCATTTTTTTCATGGATTCCATCTGTTCATACAAATCCAATAAATTAAACTCGCCTTTCAAAAGCTTCTTGCTTAAATCCTGGGCTTTTTCTTCTGTCATTGACTCCTGGGCTTTTTCCAATAAAGCTTCTATGTCGCCCATTCCAAGAATTCTTGAGACAAATCCTTTTGGATTATAAGATTCCAAGTCATTTGGTTTCTCCCCAGTTCCTATGAATTTTATCTTGGCATTTGTTGCAGAGCATGCTGCTAAAGCTCCGCCGCCTCTTGCTGTCCCATCCAGCTTGCTTACAATAACGCTTGTAACTTTGCAGGATTCATTAAATGCCTCTGCCTGCTTTTGGGCAGCCTGGCCTATATCGCCTGAGATAACAAGGATTTTTTCATCAGGCTTGATCTTTTCATTCAATTCTTTAATTTCTTTTATCAAATCCTGGCTTAATGCGTCTCTGCCTGCTGTGTCAATAATCAAGATGTCATATTTGTCAAACTCATTCTTAAACCCATTATAAATCTTTAAAGCATCTTTTTCCTTTTCATCAATGTAATAAGGAACCTGAATCTGCTCGCTAATCTGCTTTAATTGCTGGGGAGCTGCTGGCCTATGAACATCCAATCCCAAAGTTGCAACTTTATATCCTCTTTTTTTGTAGTAAGTGGACAATTTTCCGATAGTTGTTGTTTTGCCAGATCCAAAAAGCCCTACCATCATGATTTTAAACGGCTTTTTCTGCTCAATTGTTATTTCCTCTTTTTCTCCGCCCAGGAAATTAGTCAATTCTTCATAAACAATTTTTATCAAATGCTCTTTCTGAGTTATTCCTGAAGGAACTTTTTCCTGCAAGGCTCTTTTTTTTATCTTTTCACTCAGGTCAAAAACCAACTGCACATTGACATCTGCCTGCAGCAAAGCCCTTTGAATCTCTTTTATTATCTCATTTATCAGCTTTTCATCCAAAAATATAGACTTGGCTATCTTGCTTAATACATTCTTTAAAGATGTGGAAAACTTCTCCAATACCATAGATTAATCCTGGAAAGAATCTTTATAAATTTAAGGGTTATAGAAAACTTAAAGCCTGTGTTTGAAGCTTACTTGAAGAAATAACTACTTCTTTAGTTTGACAGCAGTTCCATAAACCAGGATTTCAGCAGCGCCCTGCATAATATTGCTTGTTGCGTATCTAACATTTACTATTGCGTCTGCATTGAGCTTTTTAGCTTCATCTATCATTCTTTGAGTGGCATTATCTCTTGCTTCAGCCAACATTTCAGTATATCCTTTAATTTCTCCGCCAATAATCTGCTTCAAGCCAGCCATTATATCCTTGCCGAACCATTTAGCTCTTACAGTGCTTCCTTTTACTAATCCAAGAACTTCTTTTATTTTCTTGTCTTCAATTGTCGGAGTATTTACGATTATCATGATTTAATTACATTGTAAAAATATTTAAAACTACCTCATGTAGTAATTTTCCCAGGAATCAATATCTTTCCCGGTTAAGGCATCTGAAAGCTTTGAGCCTTTTCTTTCCCTGAATCTTTTTAATAAGAAAAATCCTATAAGCAGTCCAAAAAATAACCCTCCAAGATGGGCGATGTTAGCTGTGTTTCCAGGCAAAAATATTCCAGAAACATCAATTACAGCCCAGATAATAGCTGCAAGCCACATTGGGGCAGGCATGAAATTAAGCCATATTATCATCTTTGGCCTTAAAACAACCAATGTCCCAATTATTCCAAATATTGCTCCGCTGGCTCCTAAAGCTGCGTTGTAAAAGGGAACTGAAACCAAGCTTGCTAAAACGCCAGTGACAAGGTAAATAACCAGAAACTTCTTGCTTCCTATAATGCTCTCTAAAACGCTTCCGAATATGCCTAGTGCCATGCTGTTGTAAACCAGATGAACAATATTAGCGTGCAAAAACACAGCAGTAATAAGCATCCATGGCTCTGAAAGAACTCTTGAAGAATAAAGAATAAAGTTGTTATTTATAAAAGGAAAAAAATTTTGTAGAATAAAAATTAAAATATTAATGCCGACTAAAGTTAAAGCATAATATCTGAACTTCATTCTTATTTGCCAGTTATTCTGAACACTTTAGTGCCACAATCAGGGCATATGCCTTTAATAGCTTTTAAGCCGTTCTTCATTGTAACCGTTTGTGGATTCTTAATTTCTACATTACCTTTGCATTTCATACAGCGAGCTTCAGTCATATTAATACCTCCCCTAATTTTTATGAAAGTGAGGATATATAAGTATTTAAAAGCCTATCTTATTCACAAACCAAGGCTTTTTACTACTTTTTCCTTACTAAATTCCTCTAAATTATCATAAGACTGGCCTGTTCCCATGTATAATACAGGCTTTTTTGTTACATAGCTTATAGACAAGGCTGTCCCGCCTTTTTCATCTACATCAGCTTTTGAAAGTATTATGCCGTCCAGATTAATGGCATTGTTGAATGTTTTAGCCTGCTCTAAGCAGTCATTTCCAGTTATGCTTTCTCCGACAAATATCTTCAAGTCAGGCTTTGCAACTCTTACTATCTTTTTCATTTCATCAATCAGGTTTTCATTGCTGTGCATTCTTCCTGCAGTGTCTATCAGGACAACATCAAGATTATGGGCTTCTGCATGCTTTATGGCATCAAAAGCAACAGCTGCAGGATCACTTCCATATTTATGCTTGACAAGCTTAATGCCAAGCTTCTCAGCATGATATTCCAATTGCTCTATAGAAGCTGCCCTGAATGTGTCAGAAGCTGCAATAACGCATTTCAGCTTGTTTTTTTTAAGCAGATTAGCAAATTTGGCAATTGTAGTTGTCTTGCCTGAGCCGTTAATGCCGACAAATAAGATGATAAAAGGCTTTTTCTCTTTTATTTTATCAATAATATTCAATTGTTTAAAAGAAAGTATTTCATTTACGCTTTCCCTAAGGCTTTCTTTAATTCTGTCAGCAACACTGCCTTTAATGTCAACATCAACCAAATCCATTTTCATTGACTCTTTTATTCTGTCCACAACATCCAAGGCAACATTGTTTTCTAACAATATTAACTCCAGGTCGTAAAACAGACTTTCAAACTTGCCTTCATCTATTTTTTTGCTTGTAACCTTTTGAGTCAGTTTCTTGAAGAAGCCTGGCTCTTTGCTTTCAGCTTTTGCAGGATTTTCATCCTCAATTTTTGGCTCTTCTTTAGCTATTTCATGCTTCTTGAATTCATTGGCTTTTTCCAAAGGCTTATCATGAATGATTTCCTGCTTCTTCTCAGGCTCTTTCTCTTTGATTACTTCCTGGTTAGCTGGCTCTTCCTTAGGCTCTTCAACATCTTTGGAGAATCTATTTACAGCTTCCTTAATCTTGTCTTTTAGAAACTTAAACATGAATAAAATCTAGAAAAAGAGTTTATAAAATTTAGCTTTCCTCTAAAATCCTGCTTGCGCTGGATTCTGTGACATATCTTGACTCATTGCAGTAAGGGCACCTGAATTTCAGGTTCGAATTGGTGTGCCTGAACTTAAAATTGCAGTTTGTGCAGAGATATATTGTTTCCATTATGCTACAGTAAAGTAAGCTTTAATATAATCGTCCAATGTATAGTCATAGAATTTTAAGTAGTAGACTCCAGACTCTAATGAAGTTGTCTTGTATCTTGCTGAAAATGGTAT
This sequence comes from Candidatus Woesearchaeota archaeon, assembly GCA_964422525.1. GTDB lineage: Archaea > Nanobdellota > Nanobdellia > SCGC-AAA011-G17 > CAYRAU01 > CAYRAU01. Next base: position 23,688 of record CAYRAU010000001.1, on the reverse strand, counting down.
TGTGCATTTGTAGCCTTCGCATGTTTTCATTGTTGTATGCCATCTGCAGAAAGCGCCGTCATCACAGATATAGAACTTCTTGCTTAAGCCGTTCTTTGAAGGAATTCCAGTAATTTCAAGATATTCGCCTGGCGAAATAACATCTGGATTAATAGTTACAATGCTTGGCGTTGAGATTACCTTGCCTGTAAAATCTCCCTGATTGAAAAAGACCATTGCGATTATAAGAACAACTAAGACTATAATAGAAACCTTGATTTTATTGTCCATTAATTATCATCCTCTCTTTATTTTAAGCCCACAACCAATATATAAATATTTTGAAAAAAATAAAAAATTATTGTATTGTGAAGTATGCTTTCTCAAATGCTCCTTTGTTGTAATCAAAGTAACTTACAGAGTATACTCCTGGTTCCCAGTCAGATCCAGTCTTGTATGCTGTTGATGTGCTTGCTCTGCATTTGAAAGAACTGCATTCTCTAAAGCTTATTTGAGTTTTTCTTAAGCCACTGCCATCATAAATGCTAATTTCTCTATTGACTCCTTTGCTGCTTGGCAATACCTGTATTGTCACATAATCTCCAGCGCTTGCAACCTCTGGGCTTACTGTTACTAAACTTGAAGCTGAAACTGCTCTGCCAGTAGCATCATAATCAAACGAGAATAAAACTGCACCCACCAAAAGGACTACAGCAACTATAGTTATAACATTATTTTTGTCCAACTGCATTACCTCCTTTTTAATAAATAAGTTAATTGCTAAACAGTATTTAAATATTTCGATTTAAAAATCTGCAAAGCAAGCTTTTACAGCAATTGTTGCATAGCTTCCAGAAGGCAGATTAAAGCTAAACTTTGCTTTTAGCTTATTGGCATGCAGATCATCATCATAAAAATCAAGATTGGCATCATTCAACTTGACAAAAGCGTCCCTGTAAACAGTGTCTGTGACTAATTCCGGCATCTGGCTGATTTTAAAATCAGATAATATTACATTTTCTTTTTCAAGAATCTCATTGTAGATTAATCCTATTTCATCATTTTCTAAAACAGTATTGTAAGTTGGAATCGGAATCTTGATGTTAAGCATCTTTCTGCTTTTTGGAAACAATAATGAACCAAAGCTATAGTCAACCTGGAAAACTTCCTTATAATTTCTCCTTATGTATTCCTTCAAAGCCTCATTGAACAAATAGCTTTGATACGAATTAAGGTAAAACCTTAGAAGCCACCTGTCAACTTTCCTTAAAGCCCCTATATAATCATTGTTCTCATAATCAAGCATTAACAGACTGCATGCTTCCTTAAAGTCTTTCTTTACAAATGCCTTGCCTATCAACGGATTTTTTGAGCTGAATCTCTGCTCATCAAAATAATTTGGAATAAAGCTGACTTTCTCGCATTTCTTATCAAGATTTCTTACAACTATCTCAAACTTATTTGCTTCAAGCTTGCCCAGCTTTAGTCTTTCATCTCCAAATCCAATGAATTTTATGTTCAGGCCGTTTATTTTTATTCTTTCAAGAGCGTTTTTTCCTATCTTAAAAACAGAAACATACTGCTTGGTTACAGCATTCCTGTCTTTATTTCCAGCAATATTAAACCTTTTTTCCTTTATCCTAAATCTTCTTGCCAATGCTCTTATGGCATTCCTGGTTGTCCAGTCTGTTTTCTCGAGCAAAAAGTAGGAATAATCCCCTTTATCTTTTAGGTCAAGGCTAATTACTTCTTCTACAATAAAGTCCTCTGGGATTTCTTTAAGCACGTACATGGCAAATTTTAAATACGCAGCAATTATAAAATTTATTATGCGGAAAATCCTTATAATTCTTGATGGCGTTGCCGACATAATGCCTAATACTTCATTAAAATTAAGCAAGCATCCAAATCTTGACTTCCTGGCTAAAAATGGAAAAACAGGATTAATGCATCCTGTAAAAGGCATAGCTCCGGAGTCAGATGCTGCGCAATTTGTTTTGCTTGGGCAGAAGCTGAAAAATTATCCTGGCAGAGGCGTAATAGAAGCATTGGGAGCTGGCTTAAAGATTAGCAAAGAAAATGTTTATTTAAGAGGCAACTTCATGAAAATAAAAAATAATAAAATAACTTCAAGAGTTGATGCTCCAAGAAATTTGATAAAAAAACTAGATAAAATAGACAAAGACATTAAAATAATACCCACGAAAGGCCATAGATGCGTTGTTGTTGTAAAAAATGCCTCGCCAAACATAACAAACACTCATCCAAATTACGCAAGATTCAGAAATTATTCTATGGCAATTAGGGGCAGCAATAAAGAGCTTGCATGCAAAGGCGATAAAAAAACATCAAGGAAAATAAATAATTTCATAAAAGAAGCAAAGAAAATTTTAAGGGATAAAACAATTCTTTTAAGAGGGGCAAGCAACAAAATTCCAAGAGTTAAAAAGCTTAAAAATTGGATTATGATTGGCGACATGCCTGTTGAATACGGGTTGGCAAGGCTTCTTGGAATGAAAATCATTAACAAAAAAAATGAAATAAATGCAATATTAAAAAGCAGGAAAAATGTTTATCTTCAGATTAAAGATCCGGATATACCCGGCCATCTTGGAAGCTTGAAAAACAAGATCAAGGCAATAGAAAATTTAGACAGGAGGCTGAAGCCATTAACAGCGTTAAAGCAGGTTATAATATGCGTAACAGCGGATCATGCCACGCCTTATCAGCTGGGAAGACACAGCAAGGATCCTGTGCCACTGCTTATATATGGCAAAGAAAAAGACAATACTCCAAGGTTTGATGAAGTATCATGCAAAAAAGGCTCTCTGAAGCAGGTTGAAGGAAAAAACTTATTTAAACTATTATAATAAAAGATTTAAATTAACTGGCATTAGCCAATATTGGGGGATAAATGGCAAAAGACATTATAACTTATGAAGCTTTATATGAAGTTCTTAGAAAAGAAAAGAATGAATCAGAATTAAACAAGCTGGATGACAGTTTTTTTGATGATGTTGTTAAGTACATGCAGGAAAAAACATCAATATTAAATTCGCAGAAAGAAAAGGATTCAATATTTGCAGCCAAGGAAATAGAGAAAACTGAAAGGCAGATTCAGAATGTAAGAAAGATTCTAAAGGAGCTTTATGACAGAAGGGAAAACAAGATAATTCAGGCTGCTGTATTTTCTTCTAGATCAAAGCAAAACATCAGCGTAAATGGCCTAAATGAAGAGAAAAAGCTTTTTAATGACCTAATAAATTTGCTGAAGAATTACAGGTCAAGCATACTAGACAATCTTTTGACCATGAAAATGCCTTCTATTGAAGAACCGAAAGAGTTAAAAAACCAGGAGGAATCTGGAACAAAGCTGGTAAGGTTTGTGCAGGCAGTCCCGAGATTTGTCGGGGATGACATGAATGTTTATGGCCCTTTTGAAAGGGAAAATGTGGCAAATCTTCCGTTAAATGTGGCTGAGGTAATAGTCAAGAACAAGAGAGCTGAATTAATATGAAACTACCAAAATCAATAAAGAAATACTGCAAATTTTGCAGAAAATATACTGATCAGAAAATTAGTCAGGTAAAAGGAAAAGAAAGAGGCTCATTAAAACATGGCTCAATAGCAAGAGCTAAAAAAAGAGGTCTTGGAAGAGGCTTTGGAAACTTGGGAAAGTGGGGCTCAAAGCCGGCTTTAAGCAAGTTTAAAATGACAGGCGCAAAAACAAGCAAAAAAACAAACATCAAATACACATGCGATGTATGCAAAAAGTCAACGCTTCAAAATAAGGGAATAAGAACTAAGAAAATATTGATTGAATAAAATGGAAACAAACATAAGAGAGCCAACAAGCAAGTTTATCAGAGTTAAATGCAAATGCAAGAACGAGCAGATAATATTCGGCAAGCCGTCTTCAAAAATTAAATGCCTTGTCTGCAACAAAACACTGGCAACGCCAACAGGTGGAAAGTGCAAGATTGGCGCTCGTGTCTTGGAAGTTTTAGATTAAAAATGTTCTATAAGAAGCCTGGATTTCCAGAGGATGGGGAACTGCTTATATGCACTGTAAAGAAAGTTCTGCCTCATTCTGTGTTTGTGGAGCTTGATGAGTATGGAAAAGAAGGCATGATTCATATTTCTGAAGTTTCTCCTGGAAGAATAAGAAATATAAGAGATTATGTCCAGGAAGGCAAGAAGGTAATCTGCAAAGTATTAAGGACAGACAAGGAAAAAAGGCACATAGACTTGTCATTAAGAAGAGTTAATCAGGCTCAAAAGATAAATAAGAATGATGAGTACAAGCAGGAGCAGAAGGCTGAAAAAATTCTTGAATCCATAGCTAACAGCTTGAAAAAAGACATTGCTTACATGTACAAGGAAGCCGGAACCAAGATACTTGAAAAATATCCAACTTTAAATGCTTGCTTCCAGGACATTGTAAACAAAGATATAAATCTAAAAGAGCTTGGAATAAATGAAAAGCTGGCAGATGAAATATCAAAAGTAGTAAAAGACAAGATAAGCCCTAAGAAAGTTGCCATAAGCGGCGTATTGGAATTGAAATCAGAAAAAGGCAATGGCATAGAAATAATAAAGCAAGTATTAAATAGAATAAAAAATAAGGACATTGATATACTGTACCTTGGCGCTCCAAGATATAAAATGGTGGTTAACGCATCAGACTATAAGAAAGCTGAATTGCTTCTTAAAAAATCATTGGATGAAGCAACCAGCATGATGAAGAATCAGGGGCTTATTAAATTCAACAGAGATGACTAAAGAAATACTTTACTGCAAGAGCTGCAAGACATTCACTTTAAAAGAAGTCTGCTCAAAGTGCAGCGCTAAAACTATGTCGCCTAAGCCGCCGAAATTCAGCCCTGAAGACAAATTCGGGGAATACAGAAGAAAATACAAACAAAATTTAACATGAGCTTCAACATAAAAAGTATAAAAAAGATAAATATGAAGAATCCTATTCTAATAGAAGGTCTTCCAGGCATAGGCAATGTTGGAAAAGTTGCTGTTGATTTTATGATAGAAAGCCTGAGTGCTGACAGGATAATTGAAATACAATCAAATTCATTCCCAAACTCTGTTTTTGTAAACGAAGAGAATTTAATTGACCTGCCAAAGATAGAGCTTTATCATAAAAAAATAAAGGGAAAAGACTTTTTGTTCCTGGCAGGCGATGTCCAGCCGTTTGATGAATCTTCATGCTATGAATTCTGCGAAGAAGTGCTAAATGTATTTGAGAAATTCAATGGCAGGGAAATAATAACAACAGGCGGAATAGGAATGCCTAACATACCAAAGGCTCCCCAAGTATTTTGCACTGGAAATGACAAGAGCCTGATTAAGAAATACAAAAACCTGAATTTGAACAACCAAATATTCGGAGTTGTAGGGCCTATAGTAGGCGTCTCTGGATTATTATTGGGATTGTCAAAAAGAAGAAACATACCAGCAATATCTCTTCTGGCCCAGACATTCGGGCATCCGTCATATCTAGGAATTAGAGGCGCAAAGGAAATACTGAAAGTATTGAATAAAAAATTTGAGATTGGAATGGACTTCAAATATCTAGATAAAGAGATCAATGAAATGGAAAAAGGTCTTAATAAAAAGCCAAAGCTGGCTGATATGCAAAAAAAAGGAAAGACAAAGCCTTTCTCAGACGTAAATTACATTGGCTAAAAGTTATTTAGCGTATTTTGCTTTGCAGAATGGCTGCCTGCAAGAATTTCTCCATAAACGCCGTCGTAACCAGGAATAATTTCCAGCTTGCCGTTTCTTATATCAACAATTAGTTTAGCAAGCTTGGCATCAACTACATTAATAAGGTCGTTATAACTTATATTAATCAGGACATTTAGCTCATTGTTGAATTTTCCAATAAGATTATTGTAAATCAGCCAAACTTTTTGAGAACTAAGCGATTTTGTATTAAGATTGGTTGCTATAAGCTCTGTCAATGGAATCAAATCAATAAAATTTTTTGCATTCTCAGGCTTGAATCCTTCTTTTTCTCCTGCCAGTTCATTAACTCTGTTCAAAACACCTATGGTCATTGGCTTGCTGCACTTTGGGCATATGCCATTGGCTTTTTTTGTCTGCTCAGGACTAAAATTTATCTTGCAGCTTCTATGGCCGTCATAATGATATTTTCCATAGCTTGGGCTTGTTTCTATTGTGCTATTCAAGCCGTTTCCTGTTCTTATAGCTTTTATCACATTGTCATAAGTTAATTCTTTAAAATCAAAGACAGTAGCTTCCCTGCCTAATCTCCATGGCCAATAAGAATGCGCATCAGAAAAGCTTACTAAATTAATTCTTTTCGCGTCATTAAAGCGCCAGAGCATTGTGGGGTCTGCGCTCATGCCTGTTTCAACAGCGTGAATATGCTTGGCATTATCCTGAAAACATTCCTGTAGAGAATCAAAGCCGCTGATGCTGCCGTACAAACCAAAATAAGGAGTCATACAGTGAGCTGGAATAATTTCTATTTTGTCATCAATCTCTTTCATCATATCAACTAATTCGATTGAAGTAAAGCCGAATATAGGCCTTCCATCGTAATCCAGCCTTCCTTTTTTTGACAGAGCATGTATGACTTGGTCTGAAACTTCAGTATTCGGAGAAAATATCAGATGATGGACTTTCCTTGATTTTACCTGCTTGTACATCAAGCTTATTTCTGTCTGCCATATAAAAGGAAAACCTGTCTTTGACCAAAGTATTCCATTTTCATCTTCTTTTAATTTTTCTTTTATCTCTTTGTTCCAGATAGGATGCTGAAAATCTCCCGTTCCAAGCAAATTCAAGCCTTTGATTCTTGCGTATTTCTCAAGCAAATCAAAATTTGTGTTTCTGCTGCATGCTCTCGCATATCTTGAATGAATCTGCAAATCAGCAATTATCATAATTAACAAGAATCGAGAAACTTAATAAAACTAACTTTCAACTATTTCAATGTCTTTGAACTCTGTCCTGTCAATATATTTATAATCGAGTTTTATTGTCAATACATCCTCAAAGCTCTCCTTGACTTCTTTCGAGCATGTCAAAGGCTGTCCGTTTATCTCAACAATGCCCCTGTTGCTTTCTGTGCCGTCCCTAAAGAAGCATTTAACACTTGTGTCAAGAATTTCAAGGTTCACTTCATTCTTGCCTGCTGAAGGCTCTTTCTCAATATCATCGCATTTTAAGTTGGAATTATGAACATCCCCGATGCCTGCATTGCCAATCATTACAGTAAACTTAATCCTGTCGCTTCCAAGCAATTCTTCTTCTAATGATGTTACTTGGACCGGAGCTGATGAAACTGAATTAGATGTTACCTTTTCTCCTGAAACCTCGCATTCTATCTCATCGCCTGTCTCTTCAAGCTGAGTTGATTTTATGCATACAGGAACTCTGGCTTCTGTCTGGTAAGGATAGCATGTTTTTGCTCTTAATTTGAATGTTTGCGAATTAGTGACTGTTCTTAAGTATTTTAAATCTCCAAAGTTTACTTCCTGCTCTCCGCCTTCAAGCAATAATTCGCTCTTGCCTCTTAAGTTTCCGCTGTTTGAAAGGAAATTGCCCTGAAAATCAAATGTAGAAGGATTTAATCCTATTAATTTGACTTTGGCATCGCCTGACTTTAAATCATATTCGCCTTCATTTTTTAATAATATCTTGACAGGAACATTCTGGTCATCATTGAACTTGCTTGGAGGATTGCCTGAAACAAATGTTGTTGTTATTCCTTTTGTTCCTCCAAAGAACGGGCCTGTTTTTTCCCCAGAATTGTCAGTCTTGTCGCATGATGCTCCTAAAAATAGTAAAGCTACAAAAGCCAAGAAGACTATAATGGACTTATTCATATTTAACTATCATCATACGTTCTTTATAAATTTTACTGAAGCTGATTTAATGGCTCCGGAATAAATATAATCCATGCTAACTGTTAATATGCTGTATGAAAACTCTTCAATCGGCACCTGAACTTCGCATCTTAAAACTCCGTCAGTCTTTGACTTGTCCCAGCTAAGCTGGCTTCCGAAATAATTCAATCCAGAGCATGTCAATGGGTTGCCGTCTAATTCCGCAATAAAATTGACAAAGCCGAAGTTGCTGTCTGCAGCTGCGCTTAAATCATTTACCACAAAACCTTTCCTGTCTGGCTTTTTAAGATAAAAATTAAAGTTAACTCTTGCCTCGCTATCACCTGGCACATTTATCTTTTCTATTTTGTCAATCATTAAAGGAGCTCTGCTGTTTTTTATTTTGCTTGAAGAATAAGTTTCTCTGTCATTGCACTCTTTAGAGTTTAAGCTCTGAATGCATATGCCCTCAATAAATATATCATTCAAGGCAACTTCATAGACAGGCTTTGCGCTTATAGTCAATAAAGCTTGGGATCCTGCATCCAAACTTGGAAATTCATAGTATAATTCTTCTATTGTTTGGTCTGATAAGATCGATGGGCTTATTCTCTTGCCGTTTGAAAAAGAAGAAGCTATTGAAAATTGGTACGGTAAATCATTTGATATTCCGCCTATGCCCGCATGAGTATCTGTAAAATAAATGACTCCATTGTTAACATCAAATTCGCCGTTATTTGCAATGTCTACTTGAAGTCTTATTATTTCAGGCCCAAGAAAATCCCTGCTTAATGGCACTTCATTCCTTATATTTTTAAAGACTATATCAACTTCATTATTTTTAGGCAAGATATTATTTTCTTCTAAACCGCATGCCGCAATAAAAACTACTGAAATAATCAATAATGAAAATATTACTTTATTAGCTTTCATGTTAAACTGTGTTTTCAAAATCCCGTATTCTTATTGATGTTGACTTTAATGTTCTAAATGTGTAATAAGCCCTTGCTCCGCCCTCTAAGACAGATATTCCTCCCGATTCCGGAATGTCTGTTACTCTAAATGATATCTTGTAAAAAACATCTATGTTTGAATATTTGCTCCTGCATTCCTCATCTCTTGTGTTTTCCCCACAGATATTATTGAACTCATCAATCTTTTCCTGCTTTAGTCTGTAAGCTTTTAGATCTCCAAAAGAATTTTCAGGCAAAGCCCTAATGTCATCTGTTGGAATAAAATCGCTGCTTCCAGGTATAATCTCTAGGTTATAAGGAAGAACTATAAACAGGTCATCAAGCTTTGCGATATGGCCAACCCATTCAGTACGTTTTCCGTAACTGAATTCCAGTTCAGTGAAATAAGTTTTGCCCAATTCCCATGGCAAATTCAATAACTTGCCGCCAATAGCCATCGGATAATTAAATTGAGGAATTCTGACAAATTGGTTGTTTACATCAAGATATGGATCATTAATTCTCTGCTGCTCAAAAGGATTTAATCTGGCTTGGTCTGCTTCAAGCTTGCTTTCAGGATCAATGAAATATATGTTAAATCTTGTGTCGCTGGTAAATGGAAAGTCAACAGAAAGGTATAATTGCCTTGATTGCTCTGTTTTGCCTTCATCCAATACTGCAAAATCATTTCCTTTAGGCAATATGCAGTTAACACCTAATCTTGTTGAGCCGATAGGTAGCGTGTATTTCTGCGCTTGATTTGGTGTTATTGTTTGATCCAAACGTTCGCTTAATTCTGTAATAACAGGGCCTTTATCATCATCGACCTTACATTCAATAGAAACGTCAATTTCCTGGTCAAAGTCAACAGACTCAGTTATTATTTTGCTTATCTCCCCTCTGGCTGAAATTTCAGAGCCCGGCTCGTATATATCTCTTGTTTTTTTGAATTCTTCTATATTAACCCCTACTTTAACTCCTGGCTTTTCTTCAATATGCTGTGTAAATGGTGTCCCACGCGCAAGAGCTTGTCCAGGATTTTGAGGCAGTTCAACGAAAAAGCTTAATGTGTCTTTTGCAACATCAAAGAATCCCCTTGATTGCGCTTCAGCTTGTATATCTCCAAGTTGAGCCTGGGCTGTTCCTTGCGTGAAGTAATTATAAAGAAAAAATATGATATAAGCCGCAGCCAAAAATCCAGCAATCCAGATTAAAGCTTTAAGAAGCCAGCCAAAAGGCCTCATTAAAGACTTGAAACCTTCGCTAAATGTACCTTTATCCTTTATATATTCTACAACGGGCATTTAATACAAAACCTCTTTTTATTCAATAAGCCTGATTTCAAGATTATCCACTTCAAATTCGTTCAAAGGCGTTATTCTCAAAAAGTTATTTCCTTCCCTTATAAAGCTTGAAACTGTTTTGGAGAATGACAAATCTTTAGTATCTAATGTAAATTTGTTGCCATTAATGTCTATCGTGGCTCTTTTTCTGTCTTCGCTGCTAAAGTCAAATCTTATTTCAGCTTCCACAATGTCCGATAGTATATCATCAAAATCTTCTTCAGTAACTGTGAAGTCATACTTTAATGCCCCGCCTTCCTTGACTTTTGTCTCCAGTTCTATGTTATTTATTAACAAATCCCCTTTTGTCACTTCAAACATCAGAATATTCTTTCCTTCAGTCAGGTCTTCGCTGTCAACATCAATATTTTTTGTGACAGAAGTGCATTCTATAACCTCTTCTTCAATCTGCTTGTTATTAATTAAAATCTTCAATCTGCTTGCTCTTGAAGTTGATGGATTATTGCAGTAAACTTCAAATGATAGTTTTGCATTCTCTTTTGCTTCAGCCTCTGTCAAAACAAATGTTCTTGATTCTTTTGTATTTTCAAGCTTGAAGTTCTGCTTTAGCCTGATGTCGGATAATCTATATTTATTTGAGCTCCATATTGCTGCGCCAGGTGATGATGCCTTAAATTCTATAACATTAAGTCTTTCCAAGGATATTAATGGAATTGTAACGCTCTGCTGGCCGCTGGCAGGCTCATTGAATATTTCAACGTTATTAACCAATATTATAAGTCTGCCTTCACTTTCAAAGACATTAAAAAATAAAGTAACCTTATCCAATAATTCCAAGTCATCTGACCTGAAGCTTAATTTCTTCGAATTGTCGCTGAATATTGTCCTTGTTACAAACAATGAATTTGCAAGCAATTCAACTTCAGGCTCTTCTTTAATAAAAAGGTTAACAGAATCTATGTCATGAACTTCTTTATCGCTTGAAAAAGGCTTGATAATTCCGGTTGTTTTAGGCTCTAGCAAAAACAAGCTTTCGCCAAATCTTTCAGCAACATCATTGTCATCTGTAAGATTTTGGTTTAGCAACTGATCCCTGTCATCCTGAGGCAATAATAATATGTAAATTGCCATGAATAATGCTATAATAAATATTAAAACTGCTACAGGCCCTGCGCTTGGCGGTCCGCTAGCCCCTTTCTTATTTAGTCTTTTTGAATGCATGCTCAATCTCATCTGTGTGCCATCCCTTGCTTAGCAAAATCTTTGTTATTTGCTGTTTTGAGTAACCTTTTTGCGAGGTTCTTTTAATATAATTTACTAATTCGTTAGTATTCTTGGCTTTTGTGAAGTTAAAAACTTTTGGTTTTTTCTTGCCAATTATAAAGTATAAAACAACTCCAACTATCATCAATAATACTATAATTACTGAAACTAAAAGAGTGTTATTGCTGCCTTCGCCTGAAATTTTTGGATCTGTATTATTAAAGAATTCTATTACATCTTTTGTTCCGTCTTTATCAAAGTCTGAATTGGCATTGGCAGTGGTTAAATCTCCAAAGTGCTGGATTTCCCAGTCATCATCCATGCCGTCATTATCAGAATCAGAACTGGCAGGTTGGGGTATGCTTGTACAAAATTCATCTATTTCACCATTGCAGTTATTGTCTATATTATCATTGCAGACTTCAGATGCTCCGGGATTTACTAGCCTATCATTATCATTGCAGTCTCTGTTTTCATTGTAGCCATCATTATCTCTGTCAACACTTAAGTTAGCATCTCTTATTGAACCGCCTAAATCATCATCAATGTCTATTGTCAAATCTATGCTGCTTGATTCTACGCATAAGCTTGACTCATCTTTTGAGTCATATGCCTTTATGTATAACCTATAAGAGTCATCGCTGTCCATAAATTCCTTGTTTAAAACTTCCAAGTTAATTGTAAATATATTGGAGTCGGCTCTTGAGTCAATTATTCCAGTTACTTTCTTCTCATTAACTATTCTATTAACAGTCAGATCATAAATAATTGCGCTTACTCCTACATCCAATCTTTCTCTTAAGCTTGAATCCTTGCCAACCTCAACTTTTACGCTTAATTCATCTCCAACATTAAAATCAGTTTCATCCAAATCAACATCTATTACACTTAATCTTTTAATTAAAGCGAGTTTTTCTGTATCGCCATCTTTGCATATCTTTGGAGCTGTTATCTGAATTGTTTTTGATTTAGACTTAGTTTCCAGGCTTGTAGTTCTGCATAAGTCTGAAACAGAGCATGTAACAGTGGCATTTCCAATATTTCCGCCTACATTGCAGTTCCTGAATTCCACAATGTTATTTGAAGACAGCCTGGTGAATGAACATGCATTAGTATCAATCTTTGCCTGCACACAATTTCTTATTGAGCTTGCCTGATCAGTTGAAGAAATGCTGCAAAATACATCTAATGAGCCATAATGCACTGCTTTGTCAGCAGGTATTGTAGTAACATTAATAATTTCAACATTGCCAAGAGGGGCTGGAACCATGCAATTGCCATTTTGGTCAACTGTTGCAGCTGGGCTTGAACAGCATGCGCTTCTTCCAGATGTTGTTACATAATTCTCATTAGGGTCATCACCGCAGCAATAGTTGGAAGTTACGCCTTCAACTGTATTAGTAGACAATCCGGCTCTTGTATCATCGCAGTAATCTAAGCTTATATTTCCAAATCTTTGGAATGCTTCGCATTTAACATTTGATGAAACCCATTTTGCATTTGGCCAGAACACCTCACAGTAATTCCTGCCATCAGAACCCGAGTCTCCTATATCCGCATCAACCCATGCTCCTGCCTGCCTGCCGTCCTGCTGGCTGACTAAAAAGTAGCTTACACAAGCTTCCTTGTCTGTGCTTGAATCAAAATCATCAACAAACTTTGCGCTTACATCAATTAAGCTTCTTGGATTGTAACATTGTCCGTTAAACACACATTGATAATCATTTGCGCATGAAGCAACATCTGCTGTATTGTCTTTGGTTGTTCCGCTGCATATATTTCCAGGCGCTCTGCAAGTTTTTACTAATCCATCCAATCCATCTTTAAAGTAATTGCCAGTAACAGTAGTTACTGGGCTGCCTGATAAAACAGCTATGTTTGCTGTTTTTTGGTCCCACAAATTATTGCCGTTAAAGCATCTGTAAGCTACCTGATGAGTTCCATCTGACAGCTTTTGAGCTGAACTTCCAAATGTATAAACCGTTGTTGTGCTTGGAATGCTTATGAAATTATTATTGTCAATCATTATTTGGCATGTTGCAATGCCAGATTGAGGATCATTGGCAGATAATATTGCATGAATTATTCCGTCATTTGTTGTGCTTCCGCCAGCTCCAGTATAAGCATCCTGCAACTGCAAGCTGATTACAGGGAGTGTAGTGTCTCCTGAAGCAGGTGGCGCCTGACCAGATACTGTAACTGTTTTTGTAATTGTAAATACAAAATCCCCTGTATTTGGATTGAAGCCGTTGCAAGGCACTTCAATATTTTTCAAGCCTCCAGCGCTATACCAATGGAACAGAGCAAAGTTGCCTCCTGAAAAGTCCAAATTAGCAGGATATTTGTAGCTTTGAGAATATTCAATTCTGTCTTCCTGCCCATCCCCGTAAAATATTCTGCATATGAATTCTGAATTTTCCAGTTCAACTGATGCATCAATGTTAACTTGCAATACTCCGTTATTGCCTGTGTCAATCAAGTCTACTTTGAGGTCATTAGCGTCTATTCCCGGATTTGAATCTACGAATGTTGATGAAGTTATGGAATCTTCATTGAAAGATTCCTTTAAGAATCCAAAAAGGCCAAGTCCTGTTATTGCGTTTATGCCGTAGCTTGAGTATTGAGTGCAGGAATCATAGCATTTTTCATTTAATGCGCATGAATTATCATATTGGCTTTCCGCATTTTTGCCTTGAATGCAACATTGATAGCCCTGATTTACGCAGGTCTGATCATCATAAGCAACCAAACTATTTAAGTTAAAATTAAAAGAGTTAAAAACTACAAGTGCAGTAAATATTGCCAGAAATATGAATAGATGCTCTTTTTTTACCAAATGCCACATATTAATCTATAAAAAGGCGGATTTACCTATATAAATATTTTGCCTTACTTGCCAAAAACAAAGAAAAGCTTGGTTTTCTGAAAAGAAGAGCGGTTATGCCTTTTAGCGCATTGTCTCTATTAAAATTGCCAAGTTCATCTTTTAGTATTGACAATAATTTTTCATATTCTTCATCTTTAAAGTTGTATAAAACTTTTTTAATCATTAAATGAAGATAGAGCTCTTTTCCAAGAGTCTTTCTCCATAATTTTTCATAATCTTTATTTTCCCTGATTGCTTGATCGGCATAACCTGCAGCCTGCATTCCCTGAATTATCCCGCCTGCAGTGCTTGCCTTAACTTGGGTTGCAGCATCTCCAATCAAGAATATATTGTCTTTGCTTGTTTTTAGTTTAGGATTGTAAACAGGAATTAATCCAGCTTGGCATCCGCATATGCTCCCTCTTACTCTTGGCAGTATAAATTTGTCAAAACAAGCATTAACATTTCCGACAGTTGCAATTCCAATTCTTACCAGCTCTTCATTTTCCGGAACAGCCCAGGCAAAAAAATCAGGAGCTGCGCCAAAATAAACTTCAAATGTATCTTTCGGTATCGGCTCTTTTAGCCTTGCTTGAAACTGCCTTCCAAGAAAAAACCGCCTCTCTCCAAATAATCCGGCTGATTTTGCAACAGTTGACATTGGACCATCAGCCCCTATGATATAATCTGTTTCAACAAATTTGTCTTTGAATTTTAGTTTATTGTCTTGCAGCCCAATAAGCCTATGATTATAATGGAGCTTGGCTCCGTTTTTAACAGCTAATTCAGCAATGTATTGATCAAAGCCTATTCTGTCAATAACCAAATCAGGCTTTTTTAGATTTATCTCAAAGCTCGCGCCTTTTGGCGAATAAAGCTTAACTTTGCTTAGCTTGTTCAGCACCAGCCTCTTAGGCAGCTTTATTATGTCTTCTATGGCACTTGTTAATATTCCAGTGCATTGAAAAGGAATGCCTATTTTATTATGGTCTTCATAAAGATTAACATCGTAGTCTTTAGCTAAAAGGCTTGCTGCATAGCTTCCAGCTGGACCAGCGCCAATAACAGATATCATAGTATTAAATTATTAAAAAAACTTATAAACCTTGTTTATCCCGTAAATATTAATGTTTACTGATTATATTTTATTGGCAGTTGGCTTGATATGGCTGACATTTGCTACAATCTACGATTTTAAAACAAAAGAAGTGCCTGACTGGCTGAGTTACAGCCTAATATTAATCGGCTTGTCTTTAAGATTGACGCATTATTTGTTATTTAATGATTTTAATTTTTTAATAATTGGTTTAATAAGCCTGGCTGTATTTGCAGTTATAGGAACATCATTCTATTATTTGAGGCAGTGGGGCGGGGGAGATGCAAAATTATTGATGGGGCTTGGAATAACACTGGCAAGCTATCCGTCTTTTTTATTAAATGTATTCAGTCCTGACTTGCGAATACCTTTCATGCTTACTTTGCTTATCAACATATTATTTTTCGGCGCAGTTTATGGCGTGATTTACATAATTATCATAGCATTAATTAAAAGAAAAGAAATCAGAAATGCAAAAATTAGCAGTTACTACAACAAAAAAATCTTGATTGCAGGAATAATATTAATAGCCTTGTCATTTTTAATAGAAAGCAAATTCGCAAAACTGGCAGTTTTAATAGCAGTTGTTCTTGTATTGCTGGTGCAGAATCTATTTATCCTGGTTAAATTCGTCGAGAAAGTTTACATGCAAAGAGTCATTCCAATTGGAAAACTGACAGAAGGAGATTGGATTGTCAATAATATCAGGGCAAATGGCAAACTTATTTACAGCAAAAAAAGCCCTGGAATAACAAAAGAGCAGATAAGCATTATAAAAAAGACGAGCATAAAAAGCGTTTTAGTAAGATACGGAATTGAGTTTGTGCCTGCAATATTAATTGGGGTTATAATCAGCTTGGTATTCGGAAATATTTTAGTTCCTGAATTCTGATATAAAAGGAAAAAATTATAAGTATATACATCAATATTAATTTATGTTAGGTCTATTAAAGAAAGAGAAAAAGCTTGCGAGACCATTATTTAACTTAACAATAACTTTGTCTGGTTGGCAAGGTCCTTTTAAAAATACTTGGGAATTAAGATATATGGCAGAAGTTGTTGCAAGAGCAGAAAAGCTTTATGCAGGCGATTTCCACGTAACAGAAGATAGCAAATTAAATAGGAAACATATGCAAGGCCTTCATATATGCCGAGGGGTAGTTGATTTAAGAGAGTTATATCCATTAGAAGATGCGCATGTCCATTTTGATGATGAATTAGTGTTAGGTAATAGTAGAAGTTTAGAGTATATAACTGTGATAAAAGAAGGGGTTTTCTTTGAACATCCATTAGATTTGGAATTAGAAAGAAGATATTGTGATATTACATATGTAAGAAGATGTCCAGTTTACACATTGCAAGGCTTGTATGAAACATTGCCAGATGATAAAGTTAATACAAAAATAGCGGCACTAGCAGAAGCTTTGGAACAACATAGAGGTTATACTTTTTCTTCAGCATCAAGAAATAAAACATTAGTTTTAAAATTGCTTGAAAATAAATATAGGCATATGGTTTCAAATCAATAAGTTAAGGAACTAATTCATCTTCTTCAAAATCTGGATATTCCTCTTTTTCAGGCTCCTTGTAAACTTCTTTGGATTTCTTAGCCTCAACCTTAAGCTCTTTCGCAATTTTACCCAAGTCTTCCTTGCTGATTTCAGCAGGCTTCCAGCTAAAATTAATCTTGTCTTTTTCATATCTTGGAATTACATTAATTGAGAAATGATCCATTTTTTGCCCTGCAGCAAATCCATTGTTGATTAAAATATTTGTATCTGCTTTGTAAGATTCATAAAGTTTTTCAGCAACTAATTTTACAACGCCAAAAATAGACTCTAAATCTTCTATATCTGTAAGAAACCTGTAGTGATTTTTGGGAATTACCAAGGCATGGCCCTTTGATGCTGGATTGATATCAAGAACAGCTAAGACAGCATCATCTTCATAAATCTTAAAGCTCTCTATCTCGTTATTGACAATAGCGCAGAATATGCACTTTGCTGGCTTCTGCTGACTTCTCAAAAATTCTATCTGCTCTTCATTTAAGGTTTTTAGAAATTCCTGCAGCTTGTTTTTCTGCTGCTCAGCCGGAAGCTTTGCAATCTCATTTATTGTGTCGATTTGTTCCTGGGTTAATGGGTTGTTCATCCTAATGCTCTTCTGACATCTATTACATCAACACTATTAACTCCTTCTATATTAATTATTTGATTTTCAAGCTCATCTGTGCCGCCTTTTTTTTCATCAGACACAAAAGTAAATTTTAAGGCTTTCAAGCCAAAAGCTACAGGCTCTATTTCTATTCTAGAGTCTCCTCCGCTGAATTTCTTGATTTTAGAATTAACCGCTTTTTTTAAATCTTCTAAATTTGTGTCAACGCCTTCAGGCATTACTTTTAATGTTATAACAACATTTGCCATCAGTTAGGTCCCGAGAAGCCGCACTCACAAACGTATTTTGCCCCTAGCCTTCTTTCATGGCTGGTTCTCTTGATTAAAGTGTTTTTGCATACAGGGCAGGTAAAGCTAACTGCGCCATAATCATTTACAAAGGATTTTCCTGATTTTTCCTGAACAGCCTTAGTTTCCATAATTGTAATTTTTGATAAATCTTTATAAAACTTTGGTATTATGTTTAAGCATGGATTTTTCAGTAATAATGCCTGCCTGCAATGAGGAAAAGGTTATTGCCAATTCCTTAAGAGCTGTCATTAACCAAAAATCTGACAAGGAATTAATAGTTGTATGCAATGGCTGCTCAGACAGGACTGAAAAAATAGCTAAAAAATACGCTTCTGTCATTTCTATAAAAGAAAAAAATGCTGCTTTGGCAAGAAATTTAGGAGCTAAGAAAGCTAAAGGCAGCATATTGGTTTTCATGGATGCTGACATTGTAATGGAGCCTGGCTGTTTGGAAGAGATAAAAAAAAGCCTGGAAAAAGGCGTATTTGGCTCATGCAAAGTAAAGCCTGACAATAGTAAGATAATCGCAAGATTAATGTGTCGCTTTAGAAATAGGTTTGCTTTTCTTGGCTGGGCTACAGGGATAATATTTTTTAAGAAAGAAGTTTATTTTAACACCTCTGGCTTTGAAGAAGTTCCAACAAAAGAAGCTAATAAAATGATAAAAGAAGCTAGAAAGCTGGGCAGGTTTGTCATAGCTAACTGTTATGTTGTTAATAACATGAGGCGGTATGAAAAGATTGGTTATATAAAGATGATTTTGTTCTGGATATTCGAGTTAATTAACAGAAGAAGCAGAGATTATCCAGTAATACGTTAGGGCGTATAGTACAGTCTGGATAGTATATAGCCTTGCGGAGGCTAAGACCAGGGTTCAAATCCCTGTACGCCCTTTAGTTTTGTATGACAAGAAATTTATTTTGCATTTTGACATCTTTGTGTAAAAATCAAGCTCTGGTTTTACTGTTTTTGATTCAAAAACTATTTGATAAAGACCTTCCCAAAATGAAAACCATCCAGCAGGTTCCAAAAGAACAATAAAAAAGCTTATTAATAAGCTTGGTTCGCTAAACTTGAAGTGAAGCAAAGTGGCAGAAAACATGAATATGATGCCCATGACTGAAAAAGCAGCCCCTTTTTTTATGATATGGCTCATCTCGCTTTTAGCAAGATCATAATGCCTGTTAAAATGCATTCTTAGTCTTCTCTTAATTATTTTTTCATTGTCAAGATTTCTTTTTCTTTGTGGCAGCAAAAAATCTAATTCAAACTTGCCAGCCTGCTTGTCAAGGCTTGCTTTTTTTGTTTCAGACAAGAAATCGTCTGACAAAGCTCTTTGCGAGTAAGGCCTTGGATCAAAATCGGAAAAAATATCCCCGTAATTATTGATTGAAATGCTTATTTTTGAAGAATGAAACAAATTTTTCCTGTTTTCTATGCGGTTCCTGTATCTTAAGCCTGTTCTCCTAAATAGTCTTCTCATATAATATTATAAAAATTATTAGCTATTTAAAGTTTATTAAAAAAATAAAAAAATTTAAACATCCTCTAGCCCTTTTTCAGTAACCTTGAATGCGCATTCCCCATCCGGAAGATAAGGGCTGTCAATCAGCTTGGCAACTCTGCTTCCTTTCTTTCCCTTTCTCAAGTAAACTCTAGTCTGGCTGTTATGCCCGACTATATTTCCGCCAATTGGCGCTGTTGGATCTCCAAAGAAAGTGTCTGGCTTTGCCATTACCTGATTTGTCACATAAACCGCAACATTATAGTTGGTTGCTATTTTCATCAAAGTATGCATATGCCTATTTAGTTTCTGTTGCCTGTCTGCTAATTGCCCTCTTCCTGAGAAGTCAGCCCTAAAGTGCGCTGTCAAAGAATCCACTATAATTAATTTTACAGGAAATCCGTCTTTAATCAAATCTTCCACTTTCTCAGCAACAAGCATCTGATGGTCTGAATTAAAAGCTCTGGCAACTTTTATATTTTTTAAGGTTTCCATAGGATCAACGCCTAAGCCTTCTGCAAACTGCTTAATTCTTTCTGGCCTGAAAGTGCCTTCTCCATCAATAAAAACTACAGCTCCTCCAGCTCCGCCTTTATCAACAGGCATTTGAGTTCTTACTGACAATATATGTGCTAGCTGACTCTTGCCAGATCCAAACTCCCCGAAACATTCTGAGATGCTTCCAGTTTCAAATCCTCCGCCAACCAAAGAATCAAATGCTTTGGAGCCCGTTGTTATTCTGACAACTTGCTCTCTTCTTTTTAACAAGTCTTCCCCAGACTCAAAACCCATATCCAACTTTTTTCTCGCAGCATTAATTATTTTCTTTGCTGTAACATCTGTAACTCCAGCGACTTCAACCATTTCAGCCGGGCTGCATGTTGCTATGCTCATCAAATTATCATAGCCTGCTAATTCTAATTTTTCAGCTGTAGCAGCTCCTACCCCTGGCAAATCCTTGAATGAAAATTCTTTTTCGTCTTTCATTTTAATCTCCTTTATTATAGCTGTCTTCTGACAGGAATAGCTCGTTGCTTAATTTATTTAACACAACCTGCAATTTTATCAAATCGCTTTTCCTCAAATTTATCACTTCGCTTCTCCAAGTATCATCATCTTTCTTTTTGAAGCTCCTGCTTATAGTAACTGTCTTAAAGCCAATTATTCCGTTTTCGCTTTCCTTAGAATTCAGCCAAACAGCACCTTCTATATTTGCCGCTCTAAATTTTTTTATAGGTCTATTGACCATTTGCACCACCTTTCCTATTCGGATTTTTTTCAGATGTCCTTTCAGACAATAGTAAAATGACAATATTATTTATAAATGATTGGGCAGGACTTGTCCGTGTGTCTAGTAAAGTTTAAATATAGGTTATAATATGCATATGATTGATGAGATTATCAAAAAGAGGCTTAATATTATCTAGTTTAATTCTTGCAAGCAGTATTGGCTTTTCTGATGCTTATAGTCAAAGTTGGCTGGATAGAGCCAGAGAAAAAGCTAGGGAAGCAGGGGAAAGAGTTAGAGAAAAGGTTGAAGAGACTAAAGAAAGAACTAAAGAAAGGACTGAAGAAGCAAAGGAATGGAGCAATAAGACAAGAGATGATTTAGAAGAAAGAGCAAGGACTGGTTTAGAAAGAGCTGAGCAATATAGCGATCAAAAAGCTCAAGATATAGCTGTAATCGGAAGAAACTATTATGAAAACCATAATGAAAGTGTTGCTCGTTTTGTTGAGGATGAAGTTACACGAATAAGAAATGATCCAACTAGGGTAAATCAATATGGAAAAATGTTCAGAAGATATACGACAGAAATTTCAATAAAAGCATTGGCAACAGTGCCTATACAAGATGAATCAGGTAGAGTGACAACCTTGGGATCATTGGCAGATAATTATAAGATAGGCGAAAACAACGCCTTAGAGCTTGGTGTATATGGAACATTTGCAGTATTTACCGGAGATCCTCGCTTTTTTACAGATAATGTAAAAATTGTTAATACTGGTAACGGCTATATGAGCATGAATGAAGCATTGCGCTCAGGTTTTGAAACAGCAGCTATAGAAGGGCTGCAAATAGCTTACAGGAATTCTCAAAATGCTTTTAAAAATGAGGATGTTGAAGCATTCGCGTCAAACACGCAGGAATTTGTGCATCTTTTAAACAGAGTAAATTCCGTGCATACTCTAAGTTCTGGAGATAAATTAGAAAACACAATGGCATATTATGTTAGTCTTGTCAAAGAGTGGATTAGAGACTTCGATGCATGGCTTAGCAGCAAATAATTTATTTTCTTTTTATTAATACTATAGAAAGTAGCAATATTACAATCAAAATCAAAACTACAGTAAGCAATGTTTTGTTTACGGGATTTCCTTCGCCAGCTTCATCAAAGACTTCAAATTCATCTTGCTCAGTATCTTGAACTTCTACCGCGTCTGACAATTCATTTTCTGCCAAGACCTCTGAATTAATACTGTCAAAGCAGGCTTGATTGGAACACTCTGAGCTCCTGCAGATGCATCTTCCGTCACATTCATATTCTATATCAAAAACAGCCTTATTATCCTCGCTTCCTTGCAATTCCAGAAAAACGTCATTTATTATTTTCTCGTCATTATTATAATTCATAATGCTTTTAATGCCATTAACGCATACTATCACGCCGTATTTATTAGAATTAACAAGGCTGACATTTCTGTCCTCAATGACATAGTTTTCTCCTTTGCCTATTTCTACATTTTCTACAACAGCAGCATTAACGGCTATTGCAGCCAGCAACATTGCAATTAATATGAATTTAAGCATATCAAGGTTAGCCTAGGAAAATATATAACCCTTATGCTAAGCAAATATTTTCAATATTGTTAATATTATCAGGCAAAGAAAAAACAAATTCTCGGCTAATCCGCCTACTTTTATAAATCCTTTAACGTAAAATATCCTAAGAGGGTATAATAAATTCAGGCCTTCCTTGCTTAAAACATCCAAAAATAGATGACTTAATAATCCAATAAAAGCAGGAATAAAATACAAAGGCCATAAGAAATAAACTAATAAGCATACGGCAAATATAAAAAAT
This sequence comes from Candidatus Woesearchaeota archaeon, assembly GCA_964422525.1. Lineage (GTDB taxonomy): Archaea > Nanobdellota > Nanobdellia > SCGC-AAA011-G17 > CAYRAU01 > CAYRAU01. The sequence continues at coordinate 1,304 of CAYRAU010000001.1, read as the reverse complement.
AAGCTGTGCATTATGCTTCTGTGGCCGAACAAGAAATTTATTACACTTGAAACAGGCCATATTTTTCTTCCTAGGATGCTTTTTGGATGATCGATATCAGGAAGCAGGCTTCCAACAGCAAGGGTAAGGTAAAAAAGTATTTTGCTGCCTTCAAAGCCAAAATAATCAATATAAAACAAGCCAAGAATAACTGAAAATAAAAGATGGGTTCTACCTAGCAATTTCATCAACCAGCTTATTTGCTATTTCCAATGGGTCAGCATCTTCCACCTTTGAAGCAATTAGCTCATGTCTGTCAAACATAGTGTTTTTTACAACTCTTCCTGTGACAAAAACCTCTTTGCCAATCAATCCATCCTTTAGGTCTATGAACAAAGAAGGATTACTCTTTAAGTCATTAACATCATTTAATTTTAAAATTCTTAATGCTGCGTCCCTGAAAGCTGTAACTCTTATGTTTTCAGTTCCGTCATCAACATAGCAGTTTAAAACTATTGCAACCTTTGGCACAATATCCCCGTGCTCAGCACATGTAAATTTGCTGGATTCAAAAACAACTTTCTTGCTGCACTCAGGGCATATATCGTAAAACTTAGGCTCAAATATCTGGACTAATGTTCCCTGTATGCCAACTCCTGATTCTTCCTTGGAAAGCTGATTAATTTTTTTAAACCTGTATATAGGCTTTAATTCCAGGCTTACTTCGCCTATTTCCTCATCAACATCAAACAATATCTTTCCTTTGTTAGAAACATGCAGTTCAGAATAGCCATTATTGTCCTTTACGTAAGCATTCTTTATTTTGATTACAATGCCTTCTTTCAGGGTTCCAGATTCTATGTTGGAAATATGGTTTGTATCCCATAAAACTACCCTTATTGTTCCTGTCTCATCGCCAAGAATAAAATTAGCAACCTTGCCTTCTCTTCCGTTCTTGTTATAGCTTCTCACCTGATAAACAGAAATTACCCTCCCAACAATATCAGCAGAATTTAGTCCGGCAATCACGTCCTTTATCTTCATCCTTCTTTTCTGCAATGGATTAACAAGCTTAACTCCAAGCTCATTAGCAACTATGTGGGCTGCTCCTTCCTTGCTTATAAGGTCTGAAAGCTGCTTTAGCTTATAGTCCACTTTGCTCTGAATGTCCTGCTTAGGTATTCCTTTCTCATTTACAATTTTATCAACAATTTCTTCGTAGCTTAGATTAAACATTTTAAAAAGAGCTTGCCTTGTCCATATCAAGCTCAAATTTAAAAACAGGCTTTGCCTTTTTAAGATTATTATTTTCTAAAGTATAAGTC